>JADHLJ010000017.1 GCA_016780745.1 Alphaproteobacteria bacterium
ATGCCGGGGATTGTCGGGGTGAGTTGATCGGCGAGGCCAATAAGGGCCTCGGCTATATGTTCCACATGATGAACGAAGCTCGGATCGGCGTCGGGGTCGGCTCGGCGATGCTGGCCTATGCCGGATACCAGCATAGTCTGGAATATGCCCGCGAGCGACCCCAGGGCCGGCATCCTGGCGAGAAGGACCCCACCGCGCCGCAGATCATGTTGATCGAGCACGCCGATATCCGACGTCTATTGCTTAAGCAAAAGATCGTCGCCGAGGGCGGCCTGGCGCTGGGACTGATGGCGGCCAAGCTGGTCGACCAGCAGCGCCAGGACCCGGACGAGACGGTGCGCGATGAGAGCGGCCTGTTGCTGGACATTCTGACGCCGATCATCAAATCCTGGGTTTCGGATCACGGCCTGGCGGCGAATGAGGCGGCGATCCAGATCCTTGGCGGAGCGGGTTTCACCCGAGATCATCCGGTTGAGCAGTTCTATCGAGACAACCGGCTCAACCCAATCCACGAGGGTACCAACGGCATTCAGGCGATCGATCTCTTGGGCCGCAAGGTGGTGATGCGCGACGGGGCGGCGCTCGTGTTGCTGGAGCGCCGGATCTGGTCGACCATTGCCAGGGCCGGCGGGGTGCCGTCGTTGACCGAGGACGCGGTGGCGCTCGGCGCGGCGCTGGAGCGGCTGTTGTCGGCGTCGTCGAAGATCCACGGGGCGATGGAACAAATCGGACCCAAGCGCGGCCTCGCCAACGCCTCGGCCTTCATGGAGATGGCCGGGTTGGTGACCATGGCCTGGGTCTGGCTTGAGCAAGCGGTGGTCGCGGTGGACCGGTTGGAAGCGCGCCCGGATGACGAGACCCGGCGCTTCCTGGAAGGCAAGATCCATGCGTGCCACGCCATGCACCGGCTCGAGCTCCCGGCGGTGAAGCCCTTGTCGGAAATGCTGGAAAGCCTGGATGATACCGTCCACGATATGCGCGCGGAGTGGTTTTAGGAAATCCGTTGGCCGGTCCCGCGAGGGGGAGACGACGACATGAGTACGCCAAAGATCAAAACCACCGTGGTTGGCAGCTACCCGGTACCCGAATGGCTGCTCGTGGCGCCGAACGAACAGGCGCTGGTCGACGCGACCCGGGTGGTCCTGAACACCCAGGAACAGGCCGGCATCGATATCGTCTGTGATGGCGAGCTCTATCGCTTCGACGTCAATCACCCCGCGACCAACGGGATGATCGAGTATTTCGTGCGCCCGATGTCCGGGATTCGCACGGCAATCGATTTCGCCGAGCTGGTCGCCTATCGCGCTCAGCCGGGCATGGGTTTCAGGATGCAGCCGCCCGGCGTTGTCGACGGGCCCATTGGCCATGGGACACTGGATCTGCCGGGGGCCTGGCGAAGGGCGGACGCGTTGGCCAGTCGGCCGCTCAAATTCACGCTCACCGGACCGCACATGCTGGCCAAGACCCTAGTCGACAAGCATTACGGCAAGGTCGAGGATGTGGCCCTGGCGATCGCCGATGTCATGGCCGAACAAGTCAGCCATATCGACGCGCCGGTGGTTCAACTCGACGAGGCGAACTTGCCCGGCAATCCCGAGGAATCGGAATGGGCCGCGGAGGCAATCAACCGGGTGCTGGACGCGGTTAAGGGTACGCCGGCGGTGCATCTTTGTTTCGGTAACTACGGCGGTCAGCGGATTCAGTCTGGCGGCTGGGATCGCTTGATGGGGTATCTCAACGCCTTGCATGTCGATCATATTGTCATGGAGTGTCGCAACCGGCCTTCCGAGGAATTGGCGGTGTTCCGCGACCTCCGGCCAGAGATCGGCATGGGACTTGGCGTTATCGACATCAAGGCAACGGAGGTCGAGAGCGCCGAGCGGATCGCCCGCGACCTCGAACGCGCCGCCACGGTCCTAGGTGAGGGCCGGGTCACTCATATTCATCCGGATTGCGGCTTCTGGATGCTCAAGCGGCCGATCGCCGACGCCAAGATCCGCGCCTTGGTCGCGGGGCGCGATCTCTACGAGGGTCGCCAGGCAAGCGCTCCACGGGTGGCGTGAAGGCGTTTCACTCTTGCGATATTGGAACGGGTGTTCCATGCGTCTGTCTCTTACAAAAAGCTTCTTGTTTTAGGGAGCACCCGTGACCGCGATCGACAGACCCACCTCGCCGTTTCTCGACGCGCCGATCGGTCGGACCCTGGCCAAGCTCGCGGTGCCGGGGATCGCCGCGAGCGTTATTCAGGCATCGATGAGTTTTATCGAAGCGTATTTCGTCGGCGGGCTCGGGCCGCTCGCGCTGGCGTCGGTGGCCCTGGTGTTTCCGATCTTCATGCTGGCGAACATGTTGTCGGCGGGGGCGATTGGCGGTGCGGTCAGCGGTGCCACAGCGAGGGCGCTGGGCGCCGGCGACCAGGCGCGCGCGGAAATGATCCTGCGGCTGGCGGTGCTGATCGCGCTGGTCGGCGGCGCGGTGATGGCGGCGCTGATGTTGATCTGGGGCGGCGCGATCTTCCGGATATTGGGAGGCGACGGACCGGTGCTCGACGGCGCGCTTGCTTATTCGGGGCTGCTTTTCGCCGGGATCGTCGTCGTCTGGCTGAACAATATGACGGCGGCGGTGATTCGCGGCGGCGGCAATCTGAAGCTGCCGGCGAAAACCATGGCCCTATCGACGGTTCTGCACCTCGTGCTCTCGGTTGTGCTGGTCGGTGGGGTCGGGCCGGTTGACGGCATGGGATTGCGCGGCGCGGCCTTGGCGCTGGTCCTGGCCTATGCCAGTGGCGCGCTTATCCACCTCGTTGCCGTCACGCGTCCCGGCGCGCGGGTTCGCCTGCGCTTGCCGGCCGGGATCGGTGGTATCGGGATCAACAGAGGCGTTGCCGTTCCGGTTCTGCGTTCGGGGCTAACCGCCGGGCTGCAATCGGTGGTGACGATCGCCATCGCGATGATCGTGACGGGTCTTGTCGGGCGCCTCGGGACCACGGCGCTGGCGGGATACGGCATCGGCGTGCGGCTGGAGCTGTTGATGATCCCGATCATTTTCGGCGTTGGGAGCGGTTCGATCGCCATGGTAGGCGCCAATGTCGGGGCGGGGCAGAGGGATCGAGCGATCTCCATCGCCTGGCGCGGGGCCTTGGCGACCGCGGCGATCGTCGGCGCGATCGGGATCGCCGTCGCGATCCACCCGCCGCTTTGGACCGGGGCTCTCACCGATGACGCGGCGGTCGCCGCCACCACCGCCACCTATCTGCGGATCGTTGGTCCCTTCTACGGCTTCTTCGGGCTCGGCCTGGCGCTCTATTTCGCGAGCCAGGGCCTCGATTCCCTCGTCTTTCCGGTGATCGGCACGCTGGTTCGGCTGCTGTTCCTGGTGGCCGGTGGGGCCCTCCTGACCGCAAGCGGGACGATGAGCGAAGAGACGCTGTTCGCGGTCGTCGCCGGCGCGATGATCCTCTATGGCCTGTTTATCGTGGGCGCGCTCAAGTTCGGTCCCTGGCGTCGGGGGCGCCGGGGATAGCCCCGCTCAAGCGAAGTGCTTGAGTAGCCAGTCGGCGGTCTCTTGGGGTTTTTCCTCGATCACATAGTGGCCGGCGTCGATCGGTCCACCTTGGATCTCGCCGCCGGCATAGTTTTTCCACACCGCCAGCACATCGCCATAGACCTTGCCGGTATGACTGTCCTTGCCCCAGATCGCCAGCAGCGGGCACTTGACCCTGTTGTCGGCGTCAAAATCAGCGGTATCGAGCTTGAGGTCCGAGGTCGCGCAGGCACGGTAATCCTCGCAAGACCCCCGGATCGTCTTCCAGGTGAAGCAACGGACATATTCCGCGAAGGCCTCGGGCGCGAAGGGGGTAAGGCCCTTGCCCGGCTTGGAGATCTTTTTCTCCATGTAGTATTCCGCCGGTACCCCGGCCATCATCCGTTCGGGCATGTCATAGGGTTGGATCATGAACACCCAGTGCCACGAGGAATCCGCCCAGCTGGCGGAGGCGTTGGTCCAGATGTGATGGCTTGGAAGAATATCGATAACGGCGGCCTTCAGGATCTTGTCCGGGTGATCCAGGGCCATGCGATGGGTGGTCCGCGCGCCCCGGTCATGGCCGGCGACGTGGAACTGTTCATGCCCGAACGAGGCCATCACGTCGACCAGGTCCTGGGCCATGGCGCGGAATGAGTAATTGATACTCTCGGGGCCGCCATCTTCCGGCCCGACGCTGTCGCCATAGCCCCGCAGATCGACGCAGTATAGATGGAATTTATCCTGAAGCAGTGGCGCGACCTTGTGCCAGGACACATGGGTCAGCGGGTTGCCGTGGATCAACAGCAGCGGCGGGCCGTCGCCGCCATGCTCCAGATGAATCTTGGCCGAACCGAAGCCCCGATCGGGGGTGGTGATATCCACGGTCTCGAAATTCTGGAACATGTGATGGGTCCTCGTTTGGGGGAGTATCGAATTGACAACGGGTGATATCAGGCGACGCCGTATTGCGCCATCACCGTGGAGGCGCGCCGGCTGGCCAGATCCGGGTCGCTCAAAAGCCCGGCCTTGTCGGCGAGCCGGAAGATCTCCGCCAAATGCACCGCCGAGCGGGCGCTTTGCTGGCCGCCGACCATGCTGAAATGGTCCTGATGGCCGTTGAGATAGGCCATGAACACCACGCCGGTCTTATAGAACCGGGTCGGCGCCTTGAAGATATGCCGTGATAGCGGCACCGTCGGCGCCAGGATCTGGTGATAGAGCGTCATATCCTGGCGCGCCATCGCGGCGAGCGCGGCGCTGGCCGCCGGCGCGATGGCATCAAAGATCCCCAACAGTGCGTCAGAATAGCCTTCCTCGTCACCGGCGATCAGGTCCGGGTAGTTGAAGTCATCGCCGGAATACATCCGAACGCCCTTGGCTAGGCGACGGCGCATGGCGATCTCCTTGGTGTCATCCAAGAGCGAGACCTTAACCCCGTCGACCTTGGCGGCGTTGCGGTTGATCACGTCGACCGCGACATCCATCGCCGCCATGTGATCTCCGCTGCCCCAATAGCCGGCCAGCGCCGGGTCGAACATCTCGCCCAGCCAATGGATGATGACAGGCTCGCGCGCCTGGGAGAGCAGGCGGTCATAGACCTTGGCATAGTCGTCGGGGCTTCGCGCGCATTTCGCCAACGCCCGGCTGGCCATCAGGATGATCCGCCCGCCGGCGCCCTCGACCATCTCGAACTGTTCCTCATAGGCGCGGATCACGTCGTCGATGGTGAGCGATGGATCGGGTGACAGATGGTCGGTCCCGGCCCCGCAGGCGATCATCGCGTCACCATCGTAATCGGCGGCGGCGGCGACGGAGCGGCGGATCAATTCCTGGGCCGTCTCCCAGCCCAGACCCATGCCACGCTGAGCGGTATCCATGGCCTCGGCGACGCCCAATCCCAGGTCCCAGAGATGGCGGCGATAGGCGATGGTCGCGTCCCAGTCGATAGGCTCGTCCAGCCAGGGATCGCAATCTGCCAGCGGGTTGGGAACCACATGCGCGGCGGCAAACGCGACCCTGGGCAGTCCTCCCTCGGCCTTGCGCGCGAAGTCGGCGGGGGAGCCGGGTGTATAGCGCTCGGTCTTACCATCGGCGGTGGGCAGGGTGAGAGTGATCATGTTGGACCTCGTGCAAACGGGGGGCGGGACAAATATACGTCATCCCGCCCGTCGGCGGGATGACGGTGTAAGTAGCGCGGGAAATCGTGGCATGAACGGTCGGGTGCGTTCCGACCCCTAAAGCGACAACTCCTCCAGATCGATCCAGCGCCGTTCTTCCCAGCTTTTCAAGCCGGCCTCGGCGAGCTGCACGCCCTTGGCGCCCTCCAACAGGGTGTTGGTCCAGGGCCCATCCTCCATGACATGACGGATGAAGCCTTCCCACTGTTCCTTGAAGCCGTTGTCGTAATGTTGCGGATCCGGCATCTCTTGCCAATGATCCGCGAAGGTCATGGTCTGCGGCACGTCCGGGTTCCAGACCGGGCGCGGCGTGTTCATGCGCGATTGGGTCCAGCATTTGTGCAGCCCGCAAACCGCCGAGCCGTGGGTGCCGTCGACATGGAAGGTGACGAGATCGTCGCGGCGCACCCGGGTACACCAGGAGGAATTCATCTGTGCGATGGCACCGCCCTCCAACATGAAGGTGGCATAAGCCGCGTCATCGGCGTCGGCGGCGTATTCCTCGCCATTCTCGTCCCAGCGTCTGGGATGATGAATCGCGCCAAGGCAGGAGACCGACTTCACCGGCGCGATGGTGTTATCGAAGACGTAGCGCCAATGGGCGAGCATATCGAGGATGATGCCGCCGCTTTCCGACTTCTTGTAGTTCCAGCTAGGCCGCTGCGCTTCCTGGAACTCGCCATCGAATACCCAATAGCCGAACTCGCCGCGCACCGAGTGGATGCGTCCAAAAAAACCGGAATCGCGCAGCATCTTTATCTTGCGCAGACCCGGCAGGAAGATCTTGTCCTGGACCACGCCGTGCTTGACCCCGGCGGCCTCGGCGGCGCGGGCCGCGTCCAGGGCGTCCTTCAGGGTCTCGGCGGCGGGTTTCTCCACATAGATATGCTTGCCGGCGGCGACCGCTTGCTTGATCAGGCCAGCGCGCAAACCCGTCGAGGCGGCGTCGAAGAAGACCGTGTCATCCGGGTTCGCCAGCGCCGCGTCGAGGTCCATGGTCCACCGCGAGAGGCCGTGATCACTCGCCAGCTTTTGGAGTTTCTCGGCGTTGCGCCCAACCAGGATCGGGTCCGGCATCACCCGGTCGCCGTTCTTGAGACGCAGCCCGCCCTCGGCCCGGATCGCCAGGATCGAGCGGACCAGATGCTGGTTCGTGCCCATGCGTCCGGTGACGCCATTCATGATGATGCCGAGGCGCTGTTCCGCCATGTTCCGCTCCGCGTTCGTGGATCGACAATGATGTACCCTGGTCAGGCTAGCACGCGATCCGGCGAATTTGGAGAGGTCTAGGCGGCGGACGGCGTGGTCGGCGGAGCGGCCTGGGCGGCGTCGTCCCGGCGCTTGCGATAGATCAGCCAGAGATTGCGAGAGTAGATGAAGATGCCCGTGCCCTGACCCAGCATGATCACCGGATCCTTGCGCATCACGGCATAGCAGAAGAGCATCACTCCGCCGCATAGGCTGAGATACCAGAAGGCGAGCGGTATCACGCTCTCGCGGCGCTTCTCGCTGACCAGCCATTGCACCAAAAACCGGGCGCTGAACATCGCCTGGGCCACCAGCCCGACGATCAGCAGAAAGGCTTCCGCCGCGTCGATGCCGTTCGGGAAGAACCAGTCAACGATCCCACTGATCGCGGATTCCATTACCGGGGTTCCTTGCTGTTCAAGTCGCCCGGCGAGCGCCGGATCAGCCACATCACACCCAAAAGGTCGGGGATTCCGACCAACAGACGGCCCAGATTGGTGTATTTGGATCTGCCCTGGGTCCGATGGCGGTGGTTTACCGGAACCACCCGGACCGCGCAATTCTCGCGCTTGGCCAGCGCCGGCAGATAGCGGTGCATGTGATCGAAATACGGGAACCGCAGGAACAGCGAGCGCTCGTAGAGTTTGAGGGAACAACCGGTATCCGGATTGTCGTCACGCAAGGCCGCGCGGCGGATTGCGTTGGCGATTCGCGAGGCCCGTCGCTTGGCCCAACTGTCCCGCCGGTTTACTCGGTGCCCGGTTACCATCAGTCGTCCGGACCGGCTTTCGGACTGATAGGCCTTCAGAAGCTTGGGTATATCCGCCGGGTCGTTTTGCCCGTCTCCGTCGAGGGTGGCGATCAGGTCGCCATGCGCCGCCATGACACCGGTGCGCAGACCAGCGCTCTGTCCGGCGCATTTATCGTGAATGACTACACGCAGCCGAGGTTCTGATTTTCGCAATGTCAGCAAGGTGTTGCGCGTTCCGTCGGTGCTGCCGTCATCGACATAAACGATCTCGAAATCACACACGCCGTCCAGCGCCGTGACGATCTCGTCGACCAGCGGGCGGATATTGTCGGCCTCGTTCAATACCGGCACGACGACCGATAGAAGCGGTGGCTGAACCGCTTGCGATGCCGGTTGGACTGGGTTGGTTGCCTCGCTCACATGCGTGGTCCTGGCGAATGGCCTCGTCTGTGCCTTCTTAACGCCCGGACTCCAGGGGTTTCAACTCCCTTGTCGCGCGCGGGTCGAGATAGTGACGTTTTAAGAGGATCGCGGTGCAGATCGCGAGATAGGCGCCGCCCAGCACATCGCTCGGATAATGGGCGAGAACCGCGACCCGGCTGACCCCGACCAGACCGGCGATCACGAGCCAGAGCACGGCCAAGCGCGGGTACACCAGGAACAGCCCGAAACAGACCGCGACGATGGTCTGGGTATGTCCCGATGGAAAGGAGTTGCGCGCGATTTCGAAATTGAGCGGCGAGAGACCGTATAGATCTTCCGAAAACAGATAGCGCGGGCGGTACCGCCCGATCAGGATTTTCAGAACGTGGTGCAATGCGCCTGAGACCAGAACCGTCAGCACCACGAACCAGAGATTGTAAGCGTGCGCTAGAAACCGATCGCGGGTTTCAGCCAAGGCGGTCTTTCTGGCGATTAGAAAACAGATCCCGATGCCAACGACTAGCAGCACCAGCCATCCCCCGGCATCGCCGAACCTGGTGACGATTTCGAAGAAGCGCTTGAGAGTCTCGTCCATCTCCGCCGCGGCGTGAATCACCGGGCGATCCACCAGGAGGCCCATGAACACACAAGTGGCCAGGACAAGGGGCAAAACCCAGCCCAACGGCGGGCGGGGCAGCTCCGTCACGAAACATCGCCACGCGCCGGCGCAACGCGCGCCAAATGACGATACCAAACCCGTCACGGCGCGGCTTTGCGGGTGACGATGTCGATGATCACCTCGCGTCCGTTGGAATAGTTTAGCCCGGGAAGGCTTTCCTGAATTTCAAGCTCGATCCCCGCGTCGCGCGCCAGGGCCGCTACTTCCTCGCCATGGCGCCGGGCGACCGCCGCGACGGCCTTGGGGTCTTCAGCGAGTATCTTGGCGGCGTCGCCGGGCGAGGTGAGTCGTGTTCGCGTACCCGCCAGAAACACCAGGCTTGGCTCGTGAAAGCCCACGGCCAAAAGCGGTTCTTCGGTGTCGGTTTGCGCGCGTTCATGAGCGGCGGCGATCCTGGGTGAGAGGAACACATGGCTGAGCGCCGGGACGGTGAACTGCGCCAGGGAGGCGAGAAACAGCGCCGACCCGCCGATAGAGAAGACAATGGCGCGAAGCGGATTCCGGCGCAACATCGCGACGGCCGCCAGGATTACCGTAATGGCCGCGAGAGGACCCGCGATGAAGGCTTCCGGCGCGGTGACCAGCGATTGGAAGATCTGGCCGGCGACCCGCTCCGCCGCCGACACGGTGGTCGACGGATCGACCGAAGGATGGCTTGGGCCGATGCCGAGAACCGGAAGCGCGGCCGCCGCCGCCGCGAGGCCAAGGCCGATGGTCAGCCACAGACAGCTTGCGATACGCGTGCCCCAGGGCAGCGCCGGCGGCTCTCTGGTGTTCTTCTCGGTTTTGGCGGTGAAGCGGCTGATCCAGGCGCCGATAAGGATCGCCAGGGCCGGATAAAGCGGTAGGACGTAATGGGGTAGTTTGGTTGGGACGATCTCGAACAACAACCAGGTCGGGAGCAGCCAGGCCAGTAGAAAGCGTACCGCCGGTTCTGAACGGGTGCGCCAGGCACTGGCGAGAGCTGGCCAGGCCAGCAACGAGCCGGGCCAGAAGGTCAGCGCCAGAAGCAGGAGATAATACCCGGGCGGGGAGCCATGTGACTCCATCGCCCCCAGAAGTTTCGGCAGAAGGTCCCCGCCCACCGAACTCTCAAGGAACGCGCCACCGGAACGCAGCTGCACCGCGACGATCCAGGGGACAACGAGAAGCGCCGCCAGGGGCAGGCCGATCAGAGGCCGCAACGCCATCAACCAGCCGACCCTGCGATCGGCGATAACCAGGGCGATGATGGTGAGGCCGGTGAGCAGCGGCGTGATCGGCCCCTTGATCAGCATGCCGAACCCGATGCCGAGCCAGAACACCAGCCAGGTTCCGACTCCCCCGACGCCGGTATAGGCGCGCGCCAGACCGAGCTGCGCGGCAATCACCGTGGCCAGCAGAAGCGCGTCGGTCTTGGCCAAATGGGCCTCGACGGTAAGCAAGAGGCTGGAGGCCAACAGGCCCGCCGCGATCAGGGCCGCGGTCTCGGTCAGGAACAATCGGGCCAGGGCGTGGGTCAGCAATACCGCGAGGATCGCGGCGATGAGCGAGGGAATTCGATAGGCCCAGATCGACGTCGGCGAGTCGCTCGCGAAGAGCTGGGCCGAGGCGGCCTGCAGCCAATAGGCGCCGACGGGCTTCTTGTAACGCGGAGTTTCCTGGAAGCGGATATCGATATAGTCGCCGGTCTCGACCATCTGTTTCGAGGCTTGAGCAAAGCGCGCCTCGTCGCGGTCCAGCGGCGGGATAGCCGACAGTCCCGGCAGGTAAAGCGCCAGACACAGCAGAATGAGCAAGCCGGCGTTTCTCAAATGCACAATTCAACCGCCGCTGGTGAAGACCCCTTGGTTTAGGCCATTGCCGCCGCGTCCTGTCAATCGGCAAGGCGTCCCTTAGTTCTCGTTCAGAGCCTTCAAGCGTTGTTCAAGCGCCGGGCGAACCGGCGCCTCCGGTCCCAGGCGGTCAAGCAGGCGGCCCCAGAGATTTCGGGCCGTCGCCTTGTCTCCGTCATTGGCGGCGATCATTCCGCCGTAGAACATCGCCTCCGGCAGCGCGGAGTCGAGGGTCAGTAAATGTTTGATCACCGTCTTGAAGGCCGAAGGCATCGCGTTTTCCGGCGTGCCCTGCGGGAACAGCGCCCGGGCATAGGCGAGTTGAACATCCACCCGGTCCGGCGCCCGCTCGGCGGCGCTGGCGAAGGCCTTCAGGGCGGCATCAGGTTGTTGCAATACCCCGTAGGAGCGGCCAAGACGCATCCACCCGTCCACGTCATCGGGGTTTTGCTCCATCCGCGTGGCGAGACGTTGCACCATGCCCCGGATCATCGCCTGGCGATCCTCTGGTGACATGTCCTTGGCGGCGGCCATCTGGTCTTGTGTCGGACCACGCGGCGCCACCGCGGGAGGTTGGGTCGTCGCGGTCGATGCTCGCGGCGCTTTATCCCCAGGTAGCGGTATCGGGCGCTTGGCGCGTTCGGCCAGGCGCAGCGCCGCGACATCGATCCCGGACTGTTCGGTGATCCGGTCGATATGGCTTTTCAGCAGGGCTTCCCAGCCCGCGCCGGAGGGGGTGTCGGCTTCAAGCGATACCCATGTCCGAAGCGCCGCCTCGAAATCCTCGCGCTGCGAGGCCGAAAGGCCGATATAGAACCGGGCTCGGGGCTCGCCCGGCATTCGCTCCAAGGCTTTCTCGAATGCATCCAAGGCGTCCGGCGTGACCGCGCCATCGGCGGCCATGGTCAAGGCCTCGCCATAGGCCGCCAGGGTCCGTGCGTCGCCTTGTGAAAGACCGACGGCCTGCCTCAGTGCCTCGGCTGCCTTGGGATATTCGCGGGTCACCAGATAGGAGCGCCCGAGCAGAACCCAACCCTCCAGGTCGCGCGGATTGTCCTTCAGGCGTTGCTCCAGCCGGGTGACCATCTCGCCCATGCCTTCATGCTGGCCACTGGCCTGGCCCGCCGCGCGGGCGGCTTCTTGTTCGCGGGCCTGCTGGGCGGCGAGGCGTTCATCGGCGCGGTCGGCATAGGGTTGGTTCGGCGCGGTGGGACTTCCGGCGAGCATATAGGCCAAAAGCGCGGCGGCGGGCACGAAAAAGACCAGCACGACCACCATCAGCATGCGGCGCGAGGGCGACATGCCGTCGTTCCTCCGCTCCGCCGCCTCCCGGGCCTCGGTATCGGCGGCGAGCATGCGGCGCTGAATTTCGACCCGCGCCGCCTCCAGATCCGCCGAGCCGATCCGTCCCTGGGCATGGTCGCGGTCAAGCTCGTCCAATTGGTCGCGATAGACCCGCAGGCCATGCTCCGCGCGATCGCCCCTGGTTTCGGTGCCGTTCACGATCGGCCAAACCAGGGCCAGTACCGCCCCGAAGGTCAGAATGCCGGCGATAAGCCAAAAAATCATGACCGCGCCTCCGGATCCGGGTGTTGATCCTGATCGGCATCGGCCTCGCGCAGCAAATCGGCGACGCGCGCGGCCTCGGCGTCATCCAGGGGCGCCGCCCGTTCGACGTTGCGCCGCCGGCTAAGAAACAGCGCGGCTCCCAGCGCCCCGAAGGCCAGAACCACCCAGGGCCCATACCAAAGCGCGTAGGTCGCCGCCGTGACCCGCGGCTTCAGCAGCACGAACTCTCCATAGCGCGAGACCAGATAATCGAGGATCGCCTCGTCGGTCTCGCCCGCCACCAGACGCTCTCGAACAATGACGCGCAGATCGCGGGCCAGCGAGGCGTTACTGTCATCGATCGACTGGTTCTGGCAGACCAGACAGCGGATATTCTTGCTGAGCGCCCGCGCGCGTGCCTCAAGACCCGGATCGGACAGTATTTCCTCGGGCTCGACCGCCAGGGGCGTCGCCACCGGCGTCAACATGAGCAAAAGTGTCAAGATCGTCAGGAGCCGCTTCATCCGTTGGCCTCCCGTAACCGCTCGACGATCGGCAGGATGACTTCCTGGTAATCCTCGCGCGACAGGGGACCGACATGGCGGTATTGAATGCGCCCGGCCTTGTCGACGACATAAGTTTCGGGAACACCGTAGACCCCCCATTCGATCGCCGCGCGCCCGTCGCCATCGCGGCCGATGCGTTGGAAGGGATCACCCAATTGGGCGAGCCAGTTTACCGCCGCGCCGGGCGCGTCCTTGTAATTGATGCCGTAAAGCGGGACCGCGTTGCTTTCGGCGATCTCCATCAGCAGGGGATGCTCGACCCGGCAGGGACCGCACCAGGACGCGAAGAAATTCACTAGCCGCACGTCGCCGGCGAGGCTGGCGGGGTCGATCCCGGGTTTCGAAGCGATCAGCGCGGGGAGATCCCGTGCCGGCGCCGGCTTGTCGATCATTGCCGAGGGCAGGGTGCTCGGATCCTTGCCTTGCAGGATCGGCGCGGCGAAATAGCCCGCCGCGCCGAGAAACAGGATCAAGGGAAGAAGATAGAGCAGGCGGGACATGGTGATCAGTCCGCCCCGGCCACTTGCGCCGCGCTTGGGGCGTTTGTCCGTCGCTTCGGCGCGCCGACCCGCAAGCGTCGATCCGACAGCGAGACCAGTCCGCCGATCACCATGACCAGGCATCCGGCCCAGATCCAGGGGACCAGCGGGTTATGCCAGACCCGCACGGTCCAGCCCTGACGATCGCCGCCCTCGCCAATCGCCGCGTAGAGATCGGCCAGGAATGTACTGTGGATGGCGGCCTCGGTCGTCGGCATCTGCTGCACCGGATAGAACCGCCGCTCGGGCCTGAGAGTCGTTACTGGCGCGCCATCGCGGGACACGCTCAGATGCGCGGTCTCGGTCTGATAGTTCGGGCCGCGCGTGCGCTCGATCTTGTCCAGGGTCAGATCAAAGCCAGCGATCGAGACGGTCTCGCCCGGCTTGGCGTTCACCACCACTTCCTGGCGCCAGAAACTGTCGGCGACCGCGCCGCAGATGAAGATCGCCAAGCCGAGATGCGCCAAGGTCATGCCGTGGGCCGAGCGAGGCAATCCGCCGGCGCGGGCAAGCGAGGTTGCGAGCGGAACCCGGAACAATGCGATCCGCTCCGCCCATTCGGTGATTGATCCACCGGCAAGCCACCCGGCGAAGGCGAAGCCGACGATCGGCCCGAAGGCGACATCGTTCTGTTGGCTCCACACGAAACCGGCGGCTGCGATGGAGAGGATAGCGGCGGTCCACAACCGGGCCATGGCGC
The DNA here is from genome assembly GCA_016780745.1 of Alphaproteobacteria bacterium. Taxonomy (GTDB): domain Bacteria; phylum Pseudomonadota; class Alphaproteobacteria; order Thalassobaculales; family Thalassobaculaceae; genus JADHLJ01. The sequence goes on from JADHLJ010000017.1 coordinate 13,971, forward strand.
CCGGGAGATCACCGCGCTTCCAGGCCAGCATCGGGCCGACCGCGACCAGCAGAACCAGGGGCATCATCACCGGCACGAAAGCGGCGTTGAAGAAGGGCGGGCCGACCGAGACTTTCTCACCGGTGGTCGCGTCCAGGAACAGCGGATAAAGCGTGCCGATGAAGACGGTGGCGGTGGCCACCGACAGCAACAGATTGTTCATCACCAACCCGCCCTCGCGGCTGATCGGCTGGAACATGCCGCCGAGCTTCATCGACGGCGCCCGGATCGCGAAAAGGATCAACGCGCCGCCAATCGCGATGGTGAGGAGCGCGAGAATGACCAGCCCTCGCTCCGGATCAACCGCGAAGGCGTGAACCGAAGTCAGCACCCCGGATCGGACCAGGAAGGTGCCCATCAGGCTCAGCCCGAAAGTGATGATGGCGAGCAAGATGGTCCAGCTTTTGAGGGCGTCGCGCTTCTCGACCACGATGGCCGAATGCAGCAGCGCCGTTCCGGCGAGCCAAGGCATGAAACTGGCGTTCTCCACCGGGTCCCAATACCACCAGCCGCCCCAGCCGAGCTCGTAATAGGCCCACCAGCTGCCCAACGCGATGCCGCCGGTAAGCGAGGTCCAGGCCGCCAGGGTCCAGGGCCGTACCCAGCGCGCCCAGGCTGGGTCCACACGGCCTTCGATCAGGGCGGCGACGGCGAAGGAGAAGGCCATCGAGAACCCGACATAGCCGAGGTAGAGCATTGGTGGATGGAAGGCGAGGCCCGGGTCTTGAAGCAGCGGGTTGAGGTCCCGTCCGTCCAACGGCGCCGGGATCAGCCGCTCGAACGGGTTCGAGGTCAGCAGGATGAAGCCGAGAAAGCCGACCCCGATCATGCCCTGCACCGAGAGGACACGGGCGCGAAGCGAAGGCGGCAGATTGTTGCCGAAGGCGGCGACGGCGAAGCCGAACAGCGCCAGGATCAGCACCCAAAGGACCATCGATCCCTCGTGATTACCCCAGACACCACTGACCTTGTAGAGCATCGGTTTCAGGGAGTGAGAGTTCTGGGCAACGTTCAGGATCGAGAAGTCCGAGGTCACATAGCCATGGGTCAAGGCGCCGAAGGCCACCAGGATCGCCAGAAACTGGGCCGAGGCGGCGGGCCGCGCCAGGCTCATCAGAATGTCATCGCCCCGCGCGGCGCCGTATAGCGGCACCGTCGACTGCACAACGGCGACACAAAGCGCCAGCGCCAGGGCGTAGTGACCGAGCTCGGCGATCATTGCTTTTCATCTCCATGCCACTTGCCGGATTTCTTCAGCGCGTCGGCGACTTCCTTGGGCATGTAATTCTCATCGTGCTTGGCCAGAACCTCGCTGGCGTCGAACCTGCCCTGGGCGAAGCGACCCTCGGCAACGACCCCCTGGCCCTCGCGGAACAGGTCGGGCAAGACGCCCTTATAGGTCACGGGAATGACGTTATCGAGATCGGTCACCCGAAAGGTCGAGACCAGGCCGTCATCGGATTTTGTCCAACTGCCTTCCTCGACCAGGCCGCCGATCCGGATTCGCTGGTCGGGGCTGATCTGCTTGGTCTGGAGGTCGGTGGGGCTGAAAAAGAAAACCAGATTGTCCTCGAACGCGGTCAGAACCAGCGCCGCCGCGGTTCCCAGCATGACCAAGCCGATCAGGACGATGCTTAGCCTACGACGCTTGGGCGTCATCGCCGGGCTCCTTGGTTTCGAGGTTAGGGGTTCTCGCGCGCCGTCTGCCGCGGCCACTTGATTCCAACGCCGCCAGCACGCGCGTGTTAACCCGCGAGGCGCGGATCGACGCCGCCAACAGACCGAGCATCACCAACGCCGCCACACCATAAGCCGGCCATATATAGGCACCGTATCCGCCCATGTTCAGAAACTCGCCGATGACTGGGTGCTCCCGGAGTTGCGATCAAATGAAGATAGGTGATTTTCCAGCGTCTTCAAACCAGTACCCGCGAGCTCGTGATCGGTCCAGCGCGATGTGGGGGTTAGCTGGCGAGCATTCTCGGCGACGGCGCGCCAAAGTCGCCCCCGTGGGGGCCGATTCTTAATATAGCCCCCATTGTCTCTCGCAAACCCCAGCTTGCGTGGAAACCGCCTTTTTTCTTGTCCCCCGACGGGGTAGCGCGCTAGGTAACGCCGCCGCGCCTTTTCAGGCTGCTCACGGAATTCGGAACCAGACAATGCATCGTTATCGCACCCATAACTGTCATGAACCGCGCGCCGAACATGTCGGCCAGACGGTTCGCCTTTCCGGCTGGATTCACCGGCGCCGGGATCATGGCCAATTGGTTTTTCTGGATCTGCGCGATCACTTTGGCATCACCCAATGCGTTGTGGATATCGAGGACGAGACCTTCAAGGCGGTCGAGAAGGTCCGGGTCGAAAGCGTGGTGACGATCACCGGTCGGGTGGTGCGCCGCGACGACGAGACCATCAACCCGCGCCTGCCAACCGGCGAGGTGGAGCTTCGGATCGACTCCTTCGAGGTTCAGTCCTCGGCCGAGGTGCTGCCGCTCCAGGTCAATGCGGAGGAGGATGCCGGCGAGGAAACCCGGCTGCGCTATCGGTTCCTGGATCTGCGCCGCGAACGTCTGCATAACAACATCGTGCTGCGCTCCAACGTAATCTCATCGATCCGCCGGCGCATGGTCGAGCGCGGTTTCACCGAGTTTCAAACTCCAATCCTGACGGCCAGCTCGCCCGAGGGCGCGCGTGACTTCCTGGTGCCCTCGCGTCTGCATCCCGGCAAGTTCTACGCGCTGCCTCAGGCGCCGCAGCAGTTCAAGCAGTTGGTCATGATGTCCGGCTTCGACCGGTACTTCCAGATCGCTCCGTGTTTCCGTGACGAGGACAGCCGCGCGGATCGCTCGCCGGGTGAATTCTACCAACTCGACCTGGAGATGAGCTTCGTCGAGCAGGAGGATGTCTTCACCGAGATCGAGCCGGTTCTCTCGGGGGTGTTCGAAGAGTTCACCGACTGGGAGGTGCCGCACCCCTTCCCACGCATTCCCTTCGCCGAGGCGATGCTGAAATACGGTTCGGACAAGCCGGACCTGCGCAATCCACTTGAGATTTGCGACGTCTCCGACGTGTTCGAGGGCAGCGACTTCGGGATCTTCGCCAAGACCGTCGCCTCGGGCGGCGTGGTGCGCGCGGTGCCGGGTCCGAAATGCGGCAGCCGGGCGATCTGTGACCGTTTGAACTCTTGGGCCCAGGGTGAGGGCGCGCCGGGTATGGGCTATATCATCCTTGGCGATGGTGGTGGCCGCGGCCCGATCGCGTCGCGGATCAGCGACGAGGCGCTCGCGACCCTCAAGCAGCGCACGGGCATGGATGACGGCGACGCCATCTTCTTCGCCGCCGGCAAGGAAGGCGAGGCGGCGCGGCTCGCGGGCCAGGCGCGGATCAAGCTCGGCAACGATCTCGACATCTGCGAGAAGGGGATCTACCGGTTCTGCTGGATCGTTGATTTCCCGATGTACGAGCTGGACGAGGCGACCGGCAAGATCGAGTTCTCGCACAACCCGTTCTCGATGCCCCAGGGTGGTCTGGAAGCCTTGGAGACCATGGATCCGCTGGACATCCTGGCCTACCAATACGACATCGTCTGCAATGGCGTGGAGCTTTCCTCGGGCGCGATCAGAAACCATCTACCCGAGGTGATGTTGAAGGCCTTCGAGATCGCCGGATACGGCGCCGACGAGGTTGAGGCGCGGTTCAGCGGGATGCTGAACGCTTTCCGCTATGGCGCGCCGCCGCATGGTGGTTTCGCGCCCGGTATCGACCGGATCGTCATGCTGATCGCCGACGAGCCGAATATCCGCGAGGTGATCCTGTTCCCGATGAACCAACGGGCGGAGGATCTGATGATGGGCGCGCCGAGCGAGGTGCGTCCGGATCAACTTCGCGAGTTGTCGATCCGTCCGGCTCCAGCGCCGAAGCCGGCTGAAAAGTAGCCGCTCAAGACATCAGAAACGCGCGGATCTCAGCTTCCCGGGGCGGTATGCGGGTGATCTGGTAAGCTTCGAGAAACCCGTGCTCCAGCGGTCTGTCGATCAGCTCGGCGATAATGGCATCGTAGCGATCCGAGAGGATCGTGCTGGTCGGGTCGACCGCCTGGATGACCGCCAACCCGGATGGCCCGAGATCTATGACCGTGATGTCAAGATCCGGACGATGGCGGACCAGCGCGACAATGATCTTCCAGACATCGCCCATCCAGGTCTCGGTGCGCCGCCGGCGGGCACCCATCTCGGCGGTTGCCGGAATGATGTCATGAATGAGGATCGTTGACCCGGCATGGGCGCGACGCTCGATATTGATGAAGTCCCGCAAGGCGAATTCGAACAAATGCATGCCGTCGATAAAAGCCGTATCGATGGGACGGGTGCCGCACGTAGCCTCGAAATGACCATTGCCGAAGAAATCGTCGCTGGTCATCTCGAATAGCTGACCCCATTGGTGATACGCGGTCGGTACATCGTTGAGCCTGGGGTCGATGCCGATGGCAATCTCGGCGTCGCGGGCGTGTTGGAAGGAACGACCGTTGTCCACGCCGGTTTCCAGATAGATCTTGGGTGCCAGGCAGGCGTGCAATAGCGGTAAAAATTCGACGTAATCGGAATTTTCGAACGCGCATTGGGCATAGATTTCTTGAAGGCCTGGAAATTCGGGGAACACGTCGAGAACCTTTTGCGCGTGGATCACCGCCCGGTTGGAGGCGCCGGTCGCCCGATAGATCCGGGTGGCTTCCAGATTAGCGTTTAGGTTCTCCGGGGAGATGCGCAGCGCGGCCTCAACGTTCTGGATCGCCGCGTCTTGCCGGCCCTCGGACAGCGCCAACGCCGCTGACAGCGCCAGGAGCGTGGCGGAGTCGGGGAGCTCCAGCGCTAATTGCTTACCAATCCCGGCGGCGATCTCGGTATTGCCGGATTGAATGGCGCGAGCCGCGAGTGCGACGAGATCTAGCGTCCGTTCGGACATTCTTGGTGTCTCCAATGACGGGCGCGGACAGAGGCGGTCAACCGCCACTGCTTGGCTTGTTCCTTGACGTGGGTTTCGCGTTACCGTCCGGCGTGGGGTTGTTCGACGTGGACCCCCGCCCGACGGATTCCAGCACGCCTTCATAGCGGCGCAGCAGGTCGCGGGTGACATCCTTGGCGTCGTCCTGATCGCGAATCACCCGTGGCGTGATCAAGACGATAAGCTCGGTGCGTCGTCTATCCGAGTCCGTGGTGCCGAAAAGTTTGCCGATCACCGGCAGGGTATGAAGGCCGGGAATGCCGTTCTCAAGGTCGTCGTCGCGCTCGCGGATCAGACCAGCGAGTAGCACGGTCGCGCCGTTTTCGACCGCGGCCGTGCTGTTAACGCGGCGCTGTTGGATTGTCGGCGAATCGATGTTCGAGCTGTTGGTTCGCACTACGCTGGAGACTTCTTGAGTGATCTCCAGCGCGACCAAGCCGCTGGACTTGATCTTCGGTGTGACATGCAAGGTAACGCCGGTGTCGCGGTATTCAATCTCGTTGACCACCCGCGTGTCGTCGGTGACCGCGGTCGAGGAGGAACGGGTGACGATCGGCACCTGATCGCCGACATGCAGCCGCGCCGTCTCGCCGTCCAGGACCAGCAATTGCGGCGAGGAGACCACCCGAACGTCGGTCAGATCCGAAAGCGCGTCGATCACCAGTCGTGAATTGTTCGAGCCCTCGATCGTAACCCCGAAACCGGGCACTGTCGGGTTGACCGTGGTGCGGCTGTCGTCGCGGGTAAAGATCGCGGATACATCGCCGACCTCGAGGAAATACTGCAAACCGTAACGCAGTCGATCCCGAAGCGTGATCTCGATCACCGTGCCCTCGATCAAAACCTGCAACGGCGAGATGTCCAGTTTCGCCAACACCTCGGAGATCACGTCGTATTCCCGGCGGGTTGCCCAGACGAGAAGCGCGTTGCTTGACGTATCCGCCATGAAGCGCGGGGCCTTTGTCTGGGCTTGGCTTTGAGCTGGCGCCGAACTCGCGTCGCTGGCTGTCTCCGCCGCCGAGTCTGGCGCGCCGCCAAGCGCCGCGTCCTGGCCACCGAAGGCGCCGCTCAGGGTTTTTACCAATTGGCCGGCCACGCCGTTTTTCACGAAATAGACGAACAGCCGGCGTTTATCCGCGTCGCGGGTGCGGTCCAGGCGCCGGACCCAGACCCGCGCCTGTTCGAGATAGTCCGGCTGGCGCGCGATCGCCAGAACCGCGTTCATTCGCTTGACCGGCACGAAACGCACCAGGCCGCCGAGCGGACCTTTCGCGCCGTCGCCGAAAAGCTGGCGTAACTCCTCGATCAGGGGATCGGGCTCGGTATTCTCCAGCCCGATCAGCGCCACGCCCTTGCCGGCCATCTGGTCGACATCGAAGACCTCGACGGTTTTCCGCGCGGCCTCGCGCTCGCTGGCGCTGGCGGAGAGAATGATCAGGTTGAGGGCGGGGTCGGCGACCACCACCCGTCCCTCGGTCAGGACCGGCGCGAGCAGGCTCTGCATCTGGGCGGCGCCGATATAGCGCGGCGCCAGTATCTCGGTTCCGTGCCCGGGGGTACCCGCGCCCGCCACGAGGCCGGCGCCCCCGGTGCCTCGCACGACCTGGGTCACCGTAGGCTCGTGTATGGCCTTGAGGCCATGGCTGGCCAGAAGATGATCAAGGACGCGCAACATCTGCGACCGGGTGAGAGGTCTGGTCGTGCGCAGGGTGACCTTGCCACGTGTCTCCGGCGGCAACAGATAATTGAGCCGCAGCAAGTCGCCCAGAATGACCCGCAACACCTGGGCGAGATCGGCGTTCTGGAAACTGACCGACAGATCGCCTATTGGCGCGGCTTCGATGGATGCCGCCGGGGCCTGGCGGGCGGGGCGCGCCGGGTATACCTCGTCGATCGGTTTGGTCTCGGCCTTTTCCGGTGTTTTAAGCTCGGCGTCGCGCCTGGTGTAGTTGGTCGTCGTGCTGGTTGACCCGGACGCCGCGCTGGCCACCGCCGGTACCGGCGTGGTCGCGGCCTCGGGAAGCTGGCGGTCGCACGCGGCCAGGGTCACCAGGGCGAGGAGAGCCGCCAGCAGCGGAAGGCGTCGCGCTGGTCGCGGACGCGCTGAAGAACAATCGGCGAGCGGAGTCATCACCGTTTGTCTCCGCCACTCGGCAGCCAACGGGTATCGCGGCCTCGCGTCACCGGCGGCGGGGCGCCCGCCTCGAGCAGATCGATCTCGATACCATCACGCGACAACCGAATGTTGTCCGTCCCGATCGATATAAGCCGCCAGCCGTCCACCTTGTCACCTTCGCGCAATTCCACGACACGGCCACTCTTCTCCTCGGTCAACAGGATCAGGCGGTGGCTCGAAGAGCGCACTATACCCGTCAGACGATAGCCCACAAGCCGCGCGGGCCGCGTCTTGTTCGGGACGGGTTTGGCCGCGGTTTCCGGCGCGGGCGGACGACGGGTCGCGGTGAACAACGGGCGGGCCGTGGTCTCGCCGAGGGTGGCCAGCGCTGGGATCGTCCGGGCGGCGTTGAGTGCAGGCTCTGGAGCGGTACCGGATGGATCCGATGGCGAGGGCGGGCTTGCTTGTTCGTCGCCGATCCATGGCGCGGCGATCGCCGCTACCAGGATCACCCAGATCAGCAGAACGCGCCCCTTAATCCGCATCGCCCGTGCCTTCCGAAATCGCGGCGATTTCGAGGGTGACCTCCAGATCCGACGTTCCGGGCCGCCCCAGCAGGCCGAGGCGCGAGACCCGTATCAAGGGCGTGCCGGTCTCAAGGGCATGGATCAAACCTTGTGTCTGAGCCACCGAGCCACGGAGCGAGGCCCGGACCGCGACTTCCCGCAGGGGCTCCATGGCGCGGTCCGACAACACTCTCATAGTATCCACGCGCAAGTCTTGCTCGCCGGCGGCGCGGCGCAGATGCTCCTGCAATCGGGCAACCGCCGAGGTGTCGCGCGCCGCGATGATCTCGCCCTTTCGGGTGGTGATCGCTCGTAGTGTTTCCAGCCGCTTGGTCAACCCCGCGCTTTCGGCGATGAGGGCCCGGCGCTGGGAAATCACGTCGGCCAACGCCTCGGAACGAGCTTCGCGCGCGGCGTATTCGGCCAGCAATGGACTGGCGATCCCGACATAACTCGCTAGCAGAACCAGCGCGACCAGGGCCCATGCCATGACCGGAGAGAGAGGGCGCCCGCTCATTTCGCGCTCGCTTTGCCGTCGATCGCCGCGCCAAGGCGGAAGCGGTCCGCGCCGGTCGCCGGATCGCGGGTCACCGGCGCGTCGAAGCGGGCGTCGC
>JADHLJ010000018.1 GCA_016780745.1 Alphaproteobacteria bacterium
CTAGCTGAGCATCCCGGGTGGTTCGCATCTCCACGAACCGCTCCAAGGTGGCGCCGTCGCCAACATGCATGTTTGAGCGTTTCTGTTCGCCCACCGTGGTCTCCCAGGCGATCGGGCGACCACCGGGTCCGTAGTCGTGACCGACGAACATGCGGGTTTCGTCCGGCAATGCCAGAATCCGATGCGCGGACTCGTAAAGCGTTTCCGCCCCGCCGCCCGGAAAATCACAGCGCGCCGAGCCGAAATCCGGCATGAAGATGCTATCACCGACGAAAACCGCGTCGCCGATCAGATAACTCATGCAAGCAGGCGTATGACCCGGCGTGGGAATGGCCAACGCCTCTATCTCACCAACGGAAAACCGCTCATTGGGCTCGAAGAGATGGTCGAATTGTGAGCCGTCACGGGAAAACCGATCATCCTCGTCATAGATCGCCGCGAAGGTCTCTTGAACCTCGGAAATACGGCCACCGATCGCGACACGCCCGCCGAGCCTTGCGCGCAAATGTTGCGCCCCGGAAACGTGATCGGCATGCACATGGGTCTCAAGGATCCATTCAAGCTTGAGGCCCCGACGCTCGATCTCGTCGGCAATGATGTCCGCGGGCGCGTTGTCCAGCTTTCCCGCCATCAGGTCAAAATCGGCCGCGGCATCGATCACCGCCGCGTTTCCGCTCGTGGGGTCGGCGACGATGTACGAGATTGTCGATGATCGCTCGTGCAGGAATGCCGTCACCTCGGGCTTGACCGATGCCATTGCTGAACTCCTCAAGACAAAAAGCGAACTCTGTTTTCAGCTTTTCGCTACACCGCCAAAACCGACATTGCAATGTCCACACCCTCCAACGCACGTCGGTTTGAAGACGCCGAAGCCAGTCGCGGCACAACGTGCGGAAAACCACTGCTTGCGTACAATCGCTCCCATAGTATCCTTCCTGGGCGTCGACTTGCGGACGGGGGATGAACGCCGGTCGAGAACAGCCAGCTTGCACGGAGAGGACGTCACGCCGTGACACCGCAGGAAATCGTTCAGATTCTCGACGAGCATGAGAAATGGCTGCGCCAGGGCCAAGGTGGCACCAGGGCGAACCTTTCACGCGCGAATCTGCAGGGCTTCACGCTTTCCGGCGCCAATCTCAAATCAGCGAAACTGTCAGGCTCGGACCTGAGCCGGGCGATATTCTCAGGCAGCGACCTCTCCAACTCCGACATGTTCTGCGCCGTCCTAGATGGCGCCGACCTCAAGTCCACGAACATGCGGGACGCCGATTTGCGCGGCGCGAACCTCAGGCATGTCAATCTCGCCGGCGCCGATCTGACGGGCGCGGACCTGCGCGGCGGCTCGTTGATGTTCGGCAGCGAGGATGACGAAGGTACCCGCGACGGGCCGACCACCAATCAGAACGGCGCGGATCTTTCCAACGCCTCGATGCAGAACATCAAACTCGTCGGGGCGCAGTTGGCGGGCGCGAACCTTACCAGCGTCAATCTGCGCAACGCGGATCTAAGCGGCGCGGACTTGTCCGGCTGCATTCTCGCCGATGCCGATCTGGCCGGCGCCAATCTACAGGACGCCAATCTCAAGGGCGCGTTGTTCGACAACACGATCTTGAAACACGCCAATCTGTCCGGCGCCAATCTCGAGGGCTGCGACATGACCGCCGCCAACCTCACGGGCGCCAACATGGTTCGCAACGAGGACGCGCTACCGCAGGAAGTTCGGGACGTTCTCAACAGCCATTACATATGGATTCGCGAGGATGGGCGTCTTGGACAGCGCGCGGAGCTACGGAACGCCGACCTGTCTTATATAGATCTTTCCTCGGTCAATCTGTCCGGCGCGGACCTCTGCGGAGCCAACCTTAGCGGGGCCAATCTCTCGAACGTCCTGCTAGTGATGTCGGATCTGTCGAAGACCAATCTTCAGGGCGCCGACTTTCAGGGAGCAACTCTTGAAGGCATTAACCTGAGCGGCGCCGACATGACCGAGACAAACTTTTCCGGCGCGCAAATCGGCCCCGTGGATCTTAAGGATTCCAAGGGCCTGCCGACCGGTCGACTTTGGCCCTCCAATCTTTCCAGCGCCAAGCTCATGAACGCTAACCTGACAGGCGCGGATTTGCGGTCAGCGAATCTCGGGCACGCGGATTTGAGCGGCGCGAACCTCAAGAACACCGACATCACCGGGTGTAACCTCACGGACGCGTCATTCCAAATGGATCAGTTGGATGTCGCGATTACCGGCGAGGAAACATGATTTCTAGCCCTCCAAGCATCGCAATGCGACGCGATGTGGGTTCCAATTGACCGCATATCCACCTCCTGCATACCATGCCTTAGAGGCTAAAATTTGGAGAGATGGTGCTTCCAGTACTCCGCGATAATTCAGGGCCCAGCCGCGCCTGGCATTCGAGCCGGTCCGTGCCGGTGCTGAAATGGAAAAGAACGGGGCAAGATCATGCGTAATTATGCTTGTCCGAGAAAAGCGGCTAAGCTCGCCACGTCGGGGCGCAAACCATGACCTCCCCCGAACGTCTCGAAACCCTCAAATGGATTAGCGGTCAATTGCACGCCCTCAAATCCCAAGTTATCGCGGATGTGCAATCCAATCGGGATGACGCGTCCGGCGTGCCAGGAGGGGGGTTCGTCGCCTATTCCCTGAAATCGACAAATGGCGAGCCACTGCGCGACACCACAATTGAGGCGCTCGACATCACTCTGGGCAACATCCGCGAGACTTCCGGTTTCATGGACCTTTCGGCCTGGTGCGAGGAACTTGAATGGCGGGTTCGAATTGACCGGCAATTCTACTCGGACCATCCCTCACCAAGCAGCATATTCAGGGTAATCGTTGATGGTTGGACGTAAATCCGTTATGCGGGCCACCTTGAAAAACAATGAAAGTCGCGCTGGATGACTCCAGACGAAATTCTAGAGGTCATCGCCCGCCACGACGAGTGGCTCAAGCGCAAGCCCGGCGGCGCTCGCGCCGATCTTTCGGGAATGAACCTCGCTGGCTTTCAATTGACCCGGGCCAATCTTCAATCGGCCCGGCTTTCCGGCGCCAATCTCGCCAAAAGCAAACTCAACAACGCGGACCTCAGTTACGCGGATCTGTTTTGCGCGAATTTGGACGGCGCGGAACTCAAGGACGCGAATTTGTTGCGGGCTGAACTGCGCGGTGCCTCGATCCGCGAGGCCAATCTCGCCGGCGCCAATATGAAGGAAGCCGACCTTCGCGGCGGAGCGTTGATCAGCGACAATCCCGGCGGCGAGTCGATGCAAATCCGCTCGAATCTCATGCAATCGAACTTGGATGAGATTGAGATGGAGCACGCCAATCTCTCGGGCACGAACCTCACCCGCTCCAGCATGGTCGGCGCCAATATGGAAAAGACGCTGATGTGCGGGGCCAACTTGACCGGTGTTGTCCTCGAGGGCGCGAACCTCGTCGGGGCCGATTTGTCGGGCGCTAACCTGACCGACGCGATGATCGTCGGCGCGAAACTGACCGGCGCGAATCTCAGCGGCGCCACCCTCAAGAACACCAGTTTGCGGGGAACGGATCTGCAGGGAGCGTCGCTGGACAATGTCGACCTGTCGAAGGCGGACCTCACCGGCGCGCAATTGATCTCGGGCGCCGGCGATCGGTCGCGAACCGTCCGTCAGATCGTGGCGGAACATGAGCTGTGGGTCCGAGAGCAAGGCCGCGGCGGCAATCGCGCGCAATTGGCCAAGGTCGATCTGTCGAATGTCGATTTCTCCGACGCCAATCTCGCCGGCGCCGACCTGCGCGAGGCGATCCTCGAGGGAGCGGTCCTGCGTCGCACGGGCTTGGTCATGGCGGACTTGACCGGCGCCATCTTGAGGAACGCGGATCTGCGGGATGCCGATCTCGGCGGCGTCAACTTAAGCGGCGCGGACCTGTCCGGGGCCAAACTCAATGGCGCGACGGTGACGGCGGTTGAGATCAGAGAGCGTAGCGGCCAGACAACTGGACGCCTTTGGCCGGCCAATCTGACCGGCGCCAATCTCCGCGGCACCGACCTGACCGGTGCCAGGCTTGATGACGCCAAACTACTGGACGCGGACTTCTCGGGCGCCCGATTGCAGGGAACGGTCTTGACCGGCTCGGATCACCAGGGCGCGCTGATCGATCCGGAACAACTGGCCAAGGCGATCGTGGCCCGTCGCGCCGGCGCGAAAGGCTAGACCCCCGTCAGGTGGCTCGAGGGGCCTCCTTGGGGAGGAAGAACACCACCGCGTTGCTCATCAACATGGTTACACCCAACAGATAGAACACCGCCGTTAATCCGTAGGTATCGGCGACGAGACCGCCAACCACGGGCAGCAAGATGTTGAAGCCGCTTTGGGTTCCGAACATCAGGCTTGTCGCCGACCCGGTCATCGATGGGGGCGTCAGGTCCATCATCCAGCTCTGCACAACCGGACGGATCGCGAAAAGCGCGAATCCGAGCAGGGAAATCCCAGCGATGAAGAGCACGCCACCGCCAAGGAAACCCAGTGAACAGATGATGATGGTGGAAGCGGTCAGCCCGGCCATGACCACCGGCCTGCGCCCCACGCGATCGGACCAGACGCCGGCGAAGGGTGTTGCGATCAAGCCGCCGGCTTGCAGGGCGGCCAAGGTCGCGCCCAGGACCGCCGGTCCGGCGCCGACAACATTGACGAGATACAAGGGAAGAAACACGGTCAAGCCGCTCTGCGTCATGCTGCGAAAACCGGCCATGACGCAGATCGACAGGATCACGCGGTTCCGCATCACATCGCGAAGATTGCCCAAATAAGCGCGCGCGCCGAGACCTTGCTTGCTTTCACTCGTCACGGCGCGCCGCGCGCTTGGGCCGATCGTGAGCGCGATCAGCGCGGCGACGCAAAGCGCGGGAATAGCGGCAGCGGTCGCCGTTTCCCGCCAATCAAGGCTGAGCAGCAGCAGACCGGCGCATAACGGAGCCGCGGTGTCGCCCAGGCTCGCGCCCAACGCGTGGATCGAAAACGCATATCCCCGAGTCCTCGCGTAACGCTCGGACAGATAAGATAGTGCCGGCGGGTGCCATAGATTGGCGGTCACGCCCATTATCGCGACCATGGCTATGAGCCAAGGCATTGAATCGAAGCCGGCCATGCCGCCAAACCCGCCCAACCCCGCCAGCGCCGTCGCTCCGACCGCGACTGCCAAGACCTGGAAAAACACCCGGCGTCCCGTCATGTCGACCAAAGGACCGCTACCGAAATTCGCCAGAAGCGAGCCGGTATGAGTCACGCTGACCAGGAGCCCGGTCTCGGCATAACCAAGCCCGAGACTAAGAGACAGATAGGGCAGCAGTATGTAGAAGGTCGAGCCGATCCAGTGCGTGGCCGCGTGACCGATACCAACCACGGCGATGGGCCCATTATCCCTCAGACTGAGGCCGGTGAGTTTTTCAGAGAGCGACATGATCTAATGCTCGGGCTTTGCCGGGGGTCTTCGGAGAGATCCATCGGATCGCGCCCCGGCGCGACACTTGGTATATAACGGCGGCGGCCGACCAGTTGAACATCATCCATCCTCCGCCGGCCCACGAATGCCTTAGCACGATTGCGGTTCCCATGCTCGACTTCATCGACACCCTAGCGACGCTGCCGGGAACCGAGGCCGTGATCTTGATCGTCATGTTGTTGGGCGGTCTTCTGATCCTGATCTTCACCCTGATCACCGGGGTTCCGCCGATGCCGACCCAGCGCCTGGTGATGCCGGTGATGTTCGACATGATTCCCGAGGGCGAAAAACCGCAAGTCGTCTACGATCTCGGCTGTGGTTGGGGCCGCCTCGCCTTCGCGCTGGCCGCGCGTTATCCGGACGCCAGGGTGATTGGTATTGAGTTGTCGCCCCTGCCCTGGCTGTTCTGCAAGATCCGCCAAGTGGTGCAGCGTCGCCCCAATCTCGAGATCCGATACGGCAACTTTCTGCGGATGCCGCTTGGCGATGCCGACCTGATCTTCTGCTATCTGATGATCGGCGCGATGCGCCGCCTCTCCGCCAAGCTTACCCGAGAGGCCAAGGACGGCACGCTGGTGATCGCGAACAGCTTCGCGCTACAGGACTGGACGCCCGAGGATATCCAGATCGTCCATGGCGCGATGTCGGCGTGGGTCTACCGCTACCGGGTCGCCAGCGACGGGTCCCACCACCAGGTATCGAGAGAGAAGCCATAAAGCGGAGTCTTGGCCGGCCGGCGCATACCCTTGCGCCACGCCACCCGGTCGGCGGTAAGGTGGAACAACGGCACAATATAGCGCCCCGAGAGGAGCAGGCGATCCAACGCTCGAACGGCGGCTTCGAAGCGCGGGCGCTCTCTTGTCTTGGTGACCTCGGCGATAATCCGGTCGATCGCCGGGGAACGGACCCCCGGATAGTTGCGGCTGCCTGGACGATCGGCGGCGGCGGAGCTCCAGAAGTGCTCCTGTTCATTGCCCGGGGACAGTGACATGGGCCAGCGGTGGATGATCATGTCGAAGTCAAAATCCAGCAATCGCCGCTGATACTGCGCGGCGTCCACGGTCCTCGCGCGCAGGGTGATGCCTAGAACCGACAATGACTCGGCGTATGAAAGAGCCAATCTTTCGTCGCCAGGATTTCCCAACAACAGTTCGAGAACCATCGGCTGGTTGGTGTTTGGGTCAATTCGTTCGCCATCCACAACCTGAAAACCGGCTTCCGTCAAAAGCGCCTGAGCCCGGCGAAGACTAGCTCTGTTGCGCTTCGAACCCATCGAGGATGGAGGCTGGTATCCATTGATCTGGTCCTCGGTGGGGACAAGCGCCAGATCGCCGCCGAGAAGATCTTTCTCGGCTTGGCTGACCGGGCCGGTCGCGGCCAAGTCGCTGTTATCCAGGAACGAGCGAGTCCGGCGATAGGCGCCATGAAAAAGTGTCCGGTTCACCCATTCAAAATCGAAGGCGAGGATCATAGCCTCGCGCACCGCGCGGGAGGGAAACGGCGCGCGGCGTGTGTTCATCGCGATCCCGCGCATTCCGGACGGCCGGCCATGGTTTATCTCGGCGCGCGCGGTACCCCCCTCCCGCATCGCCGGAAAGTCATACCCGACCGCCCACCGCGATGGATCGGGTTCAAGTCGCACCGATACCGCGCCGGTCTTGAACGCCTCGAAGGCGGCGTTTGAATCCCGGTAATAGTCGTAGTGAATCCGGTCAAAGTTATCCCGGCCACGACGGACCGGGAGGTCCCGGCCCCAATAGTTCGGGTCTCGGACGAAGTGTACGGAACGCCCGGGATCAACCGATGCAAGCCGATACGGCCCGCTACCAACCGGTTGCGTCATTCCCAGACGTTCGAAATCTAGATCCCGGTAGACCGCCTTGGGCAACACCGCCATGAGGCCCATGATCAGCGGCATTTCGCGATCAATCGGTTTGGCGAACCGCATCCGCACCGCTTTTGGGCCGACTATATCAACCGCCTCGACCCGGCGATAAAATCCACGCTGGTTCGCGAGCCCCTTTTCCTTCAGCAAGGTCCAGGAAAAGACGACATCCTCGGCGGTGACCGGCGCACCATTCTGAAACCGGGCCTTGGGATTGAGATGAAAGATGATCCAGGAACGGTCTTCCGGGACCTCGATCCATTCGGCCAGCAATCCGTATAGCGTGAAGGGCTCGTCCTTCGAGCGGGTCAGGAGGCTTTCGAACACATGACCCGAGACGCCCGCCGCCGGAACACCAGCCAAGCTGTACGGGTTAAGGGTATCAAACGTGCCGACCGGCGCGAGCCGGAGCACGCCGCCTTTCGGCGCGTCGGGGTTCACATAGTCGAGATGATCGAAATCGGCGGGGTATTTCGGGACGCCATGCATAGCGATCGCATGGGATGGACCACTCTCTTTCGCCGCGACCTCGGACGCGAGGCCCATCGCCGTGGCGACAAGGACAAGACCGGTGACGAAGCCGTTCAAACGAACACCCGGGGCCGCAGGCCGGTCTGGAACCACGAGATAAATCCGTGCATATCGAACACCCCAAGGCCGGTATGCGCGGCGATGGCACTCGAATAGGGGGTCATGTTGGTGCATTCCAAGAGGATGGCGCCGACCTCCGGATGCCGTTCAAGCAGGATGTCCGACGCGCGCAGCAGGTCTTGCTCCGCCGCGTCAATGTCGAGCCGCTCCTGATTGCCGACGATAACGCGGGTGAACTCGCCGCCCTCCTCGTCGGTTCCGACAATCGGCGCGTCCAGCGGCACATTCGCCGCCACGAGATGATCCTCGGTAAGCGTCTCCGAGGAGATGGTAATGACCCCCACCCGCTTACCCGGCGGCAGCAGCGCCTGGATCATCGGGTACTGCATCAGCGACGAGGTCGCCACCGGCACCCCGACCGCCGTCGCCAGGTCATGTTGGATCAAGGACAGAAACCCGCAATTCGTGGTGATCCCGTCGCAGCCTATCGACACCAACTCCTGGGCCGCGTCGATAAAGGCGTTCTGCAATCCCGCCGCTCGGCCCCGCACCACCCGATCCGGGCTAGCGCCGGAGACCACCTTGTAATGCACCGGAAAATTCCAGGTTCCGGCGTTCCCGATATCACCAGGGATGCGGGGGAAGCGGGCCTCCAGCATCAAAATGCCGACACTTGCTCCCTGAATGGCTTTTCCGCCGGTGGCGACACGACCCATGGGGTATCTCCTTGCTCAACTCTCGCGCCGCCACGGTGCCGCAACCCGACGGCCATGGCAACGACGCTTTCGCGATCCCGCGACCGCGCCTAGGATGGCGTTGGATAATCCGGGAGATCGTCATGCCAAGCATTAACGCCGAGCGTCTGTTGAAGGACTTGCGTGATCTGCGCGCCATCGGAACGGTTGATAACGGCGTTGTGCGCCCGGCCTTCAGCGACACCGATATGGAGGCGCGGCGCTGGTTGAAAAAGCGGTATGAGGACGCAGGCTTGGAAGCCACGCTCGACGGTGTCGGGAACGTTCTCGGACGCTCCCGCAATAATGGCCCGGCGCTGATCATCGGCTCGCACTCGGATACTCAGCCCGAGGGTGGCTGGCTCGACGGGGCGCTCGGCGTGATTTACGGCCTGGAGATTGCCCGGGCCTGCGCCGAGGACCCGGAAACCGCGGGGCTTTCGATCGACGCCGTGTCCTGGCAGGACGAGGAAAGCAACTTCCTCGGATGCCTTGGAAGCCGGTCCTGGTGCGGCACCCTCGACCCAGCGGACGAAGCCGCCGCCAAGGGACGGGACGGCGAGCTATTGTCGGACGCCCTTGAACGGGTCGGTCTCGCGGACACGCCGCGCCTCGGCATCGAGGAAGGCCGCTATGTCGGCTATCTGGAGGCGCATATCGAGCAAGGCAACTATCTGGAAGACGCGGACGAGCAGATCGGCGTGGTCACCGCCATCGTCGGCATTCGTGGTATGACCATTACTTTCACCGGCGAGCAGAACCACGCCGGCACCACGACCATGGCTCGACGCAAGGACGCCGCCACCGCGATGTTCGAGATGGCGCACCGGATCAACCTGGCGTTCCCGGACGTTGCGAATGAACGAACGGTCTGGACCATGGGCAACGCGGCGATCGAGCCCGGCGCTACGTCAATTGTCCCGGGGCGGGCGGAGTTGTCACTTCAGTTTCGCGACCAGAGCGAGGCACTGCTGGATCGTCTGGCCGGTATCGTGAAAACATTGGCATCGGAGATCGACGCGCGCGGCAAGATCAAGGTTGAGGTCAGCTCCGCCCGCACGCCGATCAAGCCATCGATCATGGATGACGGATTTCAAAATCACATTGACGCCGCGGCCGAACGAACCGCGCCTGGCCGCTGGCGGCGCATGCCCAGCGCGGCGGGCCACGATCCCATGGTGATCCACGAGAAACTTCCCTGCGCCATGCTGTTCATTCCATCCATCGACGGTATCAGCCACGATTTCGCCGAGGACAGCCATGACGCGGATATCGTCGCCGGATGCCAGGTTCTGGCCGACGCCGCCGCCTCGATCCTCCTGGAAGCCCAAGACAAGAACCGATAAGGCGCCACGCCATGGACGAGAACGCTATTCAATCCAGCGCCGAGCTCCTCGCCCGAGCTCGGCTGGGGGGACCGCCAACCAGCGCGCCACCCCCGCACTTCGCGCCCACCAGCGAACGCGAGGGATACGAGATCCAGGCGGCGTTGCACGAGGTATTGGCCAGCGCCGGGTTTGGCCGCCTTTCCGGCCACAAAATCGGCTGCACCACGCCGGTCATGCAATCCTTCCTCGGCATTGATCATCCCTGCGCGGGCCGGGTTTTCGCGTCGATGGAATTCCGCCAGCGCGCCGAGTTCCCGCTTTCCCGATTTCACCATATCGGCGTCGAATGCGAGATCGCGGCGCGGATCGGCGAGGACATGCCCGGCGCGATCGGCCCCTACACACGGGAAAGCGCCAGCGACGCGGTATCGGCGCTGATGGCCGCGATCGAGCTTGTGGACGATCGCTATGAGAACTACCCGGCCCTCTCAGCCTCGACCCTCATCGCCGATGATTTCTTCAACGCCGGCGTTGTCCTGGGCCCCGAGGTCAGGGATTGGCGGGAGCTTGACCTCGCGAACCTGCGGGGCACCCTCTTCATCGATGGAGAGGCCCATTCAAGCGGCTTGGGCGAGGACATCCTGGGCCACCCGATGGAAGCATTGGCGTGGCTGGCCAACCACCGCGCCAGCCTCGGACAGCCTCTTAGGGCCGGCGATTTCGTGATGCTAGGCAGCGTGGTGAAAACCGTGTTTTTCGACGCCCCCGCCGAAGTCGTGGTGGAACTAGAGGGCCTGGGCCGCGCCGAGGTTGGTTTTACCTGACCCGGATTATCCGACGGTAATCGCGTCCACTTTCGAGCCATAGAACGCCACGTATTCTCGGATCACCTCGGCTTCATCGAAGGGGGTTTCATAGGACCAGACCGCGTTCTCGGCGCTGCTTCCCGATGCCTCAAGCGTCCAGTACGAGGCATCACCCTTGAACGGGCAATGGGTCGAGTGGTCGGTGCGACGCAGCAGATCCATCCGAACGTCCGATCTCGGCAGGTAATAGGCGACCGGGTAGTCCGCCTCTTGGAGCGCGATGGCCGTCTCGGTATCGGCGATGATCTCGCCCCCGAAGGTCACGCGCACCCGCGTTCCGGCGGGCGCATAGTTCATCACGAGATCCGGCTGGCGCGCGAAACCCGGCGCTGGATTTCCATCTGGCATGCCTGTCTGCCCTCCTTGATTGACTCAATCTACGCTGACCTTGGCCAGCTTGCGGGATCGCGGCGGGCGGGGCAAGATCAAGACCAGTGATTCGCCACACGGAACCGCGCCAGATGTCCGATCCGCACGCTCCCGCAACCTGTTCCGCCCCCCGGCGCGTCGGTTCGCGAGCATGGGCGCGCGCGGCATGACCGATCACTATCGGATCATCGATACGCCTTGGCCGAGCGAGCGCTCCCTGCTTTCCAATGATGGTCATGACGACCGGGGCAAGGCGCTGGTCGCCGTCGACCAATACAGCGCCATCGAATTTCGCGAGGA
The DNA here is from genome assembly GCA_016780745.1 of Alphaproteobacteria bacterium. Taxonomy (GTDB): domain Bacteria; phylum Pseudomonadota; class Alphaproteobacteria; order Thalassobaculales; family Thalassobaculaceae; genus JADHLJ01. The sequence continues at coordinate 11,574 of JADHLJ010000018.1, forward strand.
AACCGGCAAGATCTTTCATCAATACCGGTTCTCTCAGAACCCGTACTTCTATCTCATGCGGCACTATCTGGCCTATCTCAGCCAGTCCTACGAGCATCTCTATCCAGACACCCTGAAGGCCCAATTCCTGCGCAGTTGCCGCTTCTGCCTCGGGAAACTCGCGGCGCATCGGCGCAGCGCGAGCCTACTGGAGATCGGCGGCACGATCGGCGAGAATTATTGGATGCTCTCCGAGATGGCGCGGGATCAAGGACTGGACATATCCCTGGATTTCGTCGGCGTGGAGATTGACGCCAACGCCGTGCAATTCTCCCGCGAGATCTTCCAGGACGATCCCAATTTCGAGATGCTGACCGGCGATGCGTCAAATCTGGAAACCTTCCCCGATGGCTGTTTCGATCTCGTCCTTTCCAATAGCACTAATAATTTTCTGGCCGATCCAGTACTCGGGTTGCGCGAGGCGCTGCGGGTAACCCGCGTCGCCGCGGTGATGCACCTATTCGTCAATCTGTCCGGCGACTCGCGCCGGCTGACCCATGGCGTCACCGGTCATACCAATTACGTGTTCTCCCGCCAGGAACTACGCGAGATCCTCGATGATCTCGGCACCTGGCATGTCTACAATCTTACCCGGTACCGCCAATACGACGCGACGGTGCTGTCGACGCGCGGTGATGGCTATTTCATGGAGGATCTGGGGGACGATAAGATATTTCTGGACCATCTGGTGATCGCTCGCTATCCGATCTTCCCGGAGCTTGCGTTCCTGGAAGACCCATTGGACGGACCGGCGATATGAAACCGCTGTACCGCGCCGCCGGCCGCTTCACGGTTCTAAAGGGAACCGACCGCATCCTGCATTTCGTCGAGTCGATCCCGAACGCGATTCACGCGTCGACGGACATGTACGAGGTCGTGTTGTTCAGAGCTCTGCGCCGCAGCGTGCGATCGGGCGCGGTCACTTCGATCAACCCCGACGGCAGCTCGTTCTATCTCCTGATGGCCTCCATGCTGCACCGCCTCGCGAGCCGGCGGGAGCGGCCAATCAGTCGTATCCGGCATCTGAACGCTAAGCTCGGGGCCGAATTCGAGGGCCTGAAGCTACTCGCGGAGACGCGAGAGCTACCGCCTCTCTGGTTCGACGCGCAGTTCCAAACCCGCACCGTCGCCCAGGACTTCGACATCCTGCATCGCCGGATCGACCGGTTCGAAAGTAGCGTCAAGATCGGCGAGACCAGAACTTCCGCCGACTATGTCGCCTTTCGCCCAGCGCCGGGCACACAAACCATCGACATCATCGACTGGTTCAAGGAAAAACCGGAACCAATGCGAGATTTTCTCGGCCAGCGTTTCGCCGAGGGTAGCCAGACCCAAAGACTGCTCGCGGTAATGCGATGCGGCTGGGACGCGGCCATCGATGTTCAGGACATGTTCGGCGAGTCCTATACCCTGCCCGCCATGTCCGATATTCAAGCTGATTGCGCCGCGCTCGGCTTGCGAGCCTCGGTGTTGTTCCTGCACGATTTCGACCGGGATTTCCTGTTGCCGTTCGAAGGGGCTTACGGTCTGGCGCTGGTTTACGTGACCCCGGACGGAGACGACTTGTTCACCGAAGCGGGGTTCCGCGACATCGCCGACGATGCCATGGGCCAACAACGCGCTGTCGTCACCACCGATCAAATCGAGCAACCCAAGAGCTACGACGCCCTGTTTTCCGCCGAATTGCCGGAACTGGCGGAGCCCGGACAACGGGACTGGCATCGTTGGAAAGCGGAGCGGGATTGGGACCCCAGCGGCACTGATTGGCAAGCGGGGCCACACCGGGGCGACGCCATGATCATCCCCGTCGCCGCGCATTCCAGCTCCGAGCAAACCAAACAACTTGCCCTGTCTCTCTTGGGGGAAACCACGGGCGAGCCCTTGCTCAGCATCGAGGGCATGATCCAGGCCTCGGCGGCGCTTCGGCCCCTGGCGCCTCTGGAAAGCTTTTATGCCGCTTTCCTGGCGCTCGATCAGGCGCGCGAGGCGCCACGCATGGTGGGATATGCCTGCGAACTTCTCAGGTTCTGCGCCGGCGGTAGCTTCTCGGAGGAAGAGATCCGCGCATTGGAGGATAGGCCCTCGGTTTCCTTCGACGACGCTTGCGCGAAGTTGAGCGCGACCCTACGGGATGTCGGCTGGCTCGAGGACGCGGGCAATCAAGAGAACGCGCGTCTGGCCATTCAATACGCCCTGAAGGACGACCCGTCGCGCCGCGACATCGCCCTGGCCAGCTTCGACGCCAGCCTCGCCGCCAATCTCGGTTAGGTATTCAGTCCGAGAGAGCCCCGGACCGCCGCCGCCGCGTCCTCCAACACCTCATGCGCCTTATCAAGCACGCGGGTCATGTTGATGAAGGCGTGCACCACGCCATCATAGATCTTGCACTCTCCGGGAATGCCCGCCGCGCGAAGCAGCTTGTTCATCTCGACCGTATCGTCACGCAAGACATCAAGCTCGGCGGCGAACAGATGCGTCGGCGGAAGCCCGGCCAAGTCGGCGCGCATGCTGGACAGCAAGGGATCGTTCAGGTCGCCTGATGGCCCGGCATAGGCGCGCCAGTACCAGCTCATGCCCTCCCGGCTGAGACCAAACTTGCCGTCGCCAAATTCTCTCATCGACGCGGTATCCGCATTGGCCTCGAAGGCGCCGTAGAAGGACAGCACGGTTTTGATCGGGCTATCACCCTCGTCCCGGGCTCTGAGCGCGGCCGCCATCGCCAGATTGGCGCCGGCCGAATCCCCGCCAACGGCCATCGCGCCCCCATCGAGATCCAAGGTCCCGCCCTGTTGTTGCACATGGCGGACTACCGCCATGCAATCATCCAGCGGCGCGGGATAGGGGTGCTCGGGCGCCAGGCGGTAATCCACCGCGACCACCGCGCAACCGGATTTCAGCGCCAAAAACCGCATAGCGCGATGGTGTGTCTCCAGCGAGCCGACGACCCAGCCGCCGCCATGAAAATAGACGATAACGGGAAGCGCCCGTCCAATCTCGGGGTAGAGGATACGGACCGGGACGTCACCGCCTGGCCCCGGAAGGGTCGTGTCGACGACCTTGGGAAGCTCGGGCAGATCCTCGTTCCACCAACGCCGCTCGATGCTCATGCGACGACGTGATTCGACCGGATCGGGGCTAGCCGGAGGTGGTCCGAGATTCGCCTCGACGGCGATTTCGGCGTTGCGCCGCATTACGTCACGCATTTGCGGGTCAAGCCGCGGGTCCGACATGGCATCCGACACAATTAACTCCCTGGGAATCACACTCGCCCGATCCTGACGAATTTTCGCGGAAAGTGAAAGCTGGCGCTCCCTCGCCGCAACAACCCTCGGCCTCCGTCCGGAATCACCTCCCCTTGAATTCAAAAGACTTTTACCCACTACAACAATCAAAATGGAAAGTAATTTCGAATTTTAATTTTAATATTGAAATTTTTTCCGAATCGCACCATCTTCTTATAAAGAGAAATGGGAGGTCGAAATGAGAGCGGCCCCGCGGATCGATCTAGGAGGTCGACCGCCTCCGACGATGGATTTGAACATCTCCTATTGCCTCTGGGCGATCATGACCGCCGCCGTGCTTCTCGCCGGTTTTAGCCTGATCGCGAATCTCTGGATCTATGTCTTCAACGCCATCGGGTCGGTCTATGGATGGCCGGTCATGTATCCGGACATGAATCACGCCCGATGGTTGTTCGCCAGCGGCCTATTGAGCGTGATCGGCGGCGCGGCGTTCGCCCTTAAACTGAGGGTCGAGTCCCGGTGCCGGGCGATCATCACCGTCCGCCTGGCCCAGCGCCTCACCGCGCGCACCACCGGCGCCGACCCCGTGCTTGATAAGTTCCAATGCCGCGCCCAAGTCGAAATCGATGTCTATACACAGGAAATGGCGGACGCGATCAAACAGCACCCCGAGGGTGTCGCCAATGTCCTTGAAAAAGGCCTGGGGATCGCAATCGCCGATCAGATGACGCGGTACTCCAAGGCCCAGATCGAAGAGACGCTTAAACTGTCTCTGGGAGAGTGCTTTGACCTATTGGACATCGCAGGCGTAACCCTCATGAACGTTCGCCAGGAACGCGTTGTGGAGGAAGCGCGCGCCACCAAAGCCGATGAAAAGGCCGAGGAACCCGCTCCGCCGCCGCCAGATCCGGTCGACGTCAATGAACGGGCCGTCTCCGCCGTTCCGGCGGCGTTGGACGCCGAGGTCGCTGCACCAGGTCCCGCGGTCAACGACGACACCCGAGAAGTCCCTCCGCTGACGCCACGCGCCTTGGGCTGAACCACCGCATCACAAGCTCCGATTTTTCTTCAAAGGCGAGTCGGTCGGCGTTATCGTGCGGCCCAAGCGCGTGCCGCTCCCGCCTCGGAGAAAAGTCATGGATGCCAGTCTCGAACAACACCGCGTCGATCTCGCCTGCTCCCTACGTTGGGCGGCCCGACTCAACCTGCATGAGGGCGTGGATAACCACTTCTCGCTGGCGGTCCCGGACGAGGATGGGGTGGTGCGCGGCAACCGCTTCCTGATCAATCCCTATGGTTACCACTGGTCGGAGATCACCGCGTCCTCGCTGGTGCTCTGCGACGCCGAGGGAACTGTTCTGGAGGGGGACAATTACGTCGAGGACACGGCCTTCTTCATTCACAGCCGCATCCATATCGGCGCGCCCCACGCGACCTGCGTGCTGCACACCCACATGCCCTACGCCACCTCGCTCACGCTGTTGGAGGAGGGCCGGTTGGAGATGATGGAGCAGAACGCCCTCTTGTTTGATGGCCGGATCGCCTATGACGATGCCTATGAGGGCCTGGCGCTCGCCACCGACGAAGGGGATCGCCTGGCCCGCCAAATCGGCAACAAATCAATTCTCTTCATGGCCAGTCACGGCATCGTCGTCGCCGGACCGACGGTCGCGGATGCCTTCAATGATCTCTACTACCTAGAGCGCGCCGCGATGTTCCAGGTTCTGGCCAAATCCCAGGGCGGCAAGCTGCGCACGATATCGGACAAGGTCCGCGCCGATGTGCGCCAACAATTTTCCACCGAGGCCCCGAAGCTGGCGGACCGACATTTCACCGCGCTTCGACGTATCCTGGACAAGACCGAGCCGGAATATCGCCACTAACTGGATCAGGTCAGCGCGCCCTTGAGGTCGCCGATCAGATCCTCCGCGTCCTCGAGGCCAATCCAAAGCCGGCACAGGCCGTCTTCTAGATCCAGGCCGGATCGAATTTCCGGTGGCACCATCGAGAAATGATCGTCCGAGGGATGATCGATCCGGCTCTCCAGCCCGGACGGTCCGATGCCGCGCTTGATGAGGCGAAGCTTGGCCAAAACCGAGCGGGTGTGATCGAAGTCACCATCGATAACGAAGGACAGAAAGCCGCCGGGCCGCTTCATCTGACGCTTGGCAAGCACGCTGTTCCGATTATCCGGACTACCAGGATAAAACACCACGTCCACTCCGGGCTGATCCGCCAGGAACCCCGCGACGCGTTCCGCCGTGTCGCAAACGCGCTCCATTCTGATCTCCAGGGACCCGAGCGCGCGCCGGGCCAACTCCAAATCCGCCGATGTCGGCGCGGCTCCCAGCGAGGCCCTAACGAAGCCGAGTTTATCGACCGTGAATTCCTGGTCCGGCGCGACCACCGCCAAGCCTGCATCTTCCAGGATCCCGCCATAAAGATAGCCGGGCGTCGAATGGAGCGAGAGGATGAAGCCATGCTCGATCGGTCGCTGTAGGCAGGGCGTCGCGTTGCTGTTGTCACAGACGCTGATGAGGTCTTGGTCCCGCGCGAATTCGGCGATCATCGCCAGATCCGCCAGGCCCGCCTTGGGCGAGGCCGGGCTTTCAACCCAAACCATCTTGGTCTCGTCGGGAACGAAAGCCTCTTCCAGGGCCTTTTGATCGGTCGGGTCCACGTAACTTATGCGCAGCCCGCTGGACCGCCGGCGAATATCCTCGAACAACCGGTACCGCTCGCCATGGAGGCCCTCGGACAAAATGACATGCGAGCCGCTATTCACAAGCTCCAGAACACATGCAATCGCCGCGCGGCCCGAGGAAAAGGCAAACCCATGGGAGCCGCCTTCAAGATCCGCCATGCAAGCCTCGACAGGCGTCATCTCGGCGTGCATCGACGTCGTCGCCGAACCCGGTTCCGCCCAAATCGATCGCGTTGAGAACCCGCGCCTGTCCCGCGAAATCACCATCCGCCCCACCGCCGAGTCCGTTATTCCAAAATCCGAACCGTCAGGCCCATCAGAGGGTAGAGGCGGTCATACTTCATGCGTTTCAAAACCCGGCTCTGCTTGAACCCATTCCAAACCTCGATCGCATGGTCGATGCTGCTGATGCAGTCGCCGAGGCTGAAGAAATGGCTCGGCGACTCCCTCAGGAAATCAATGAAGGGCGCCGGGCTTTTGCGTTCCTTGAACAACATGTCATAGGCATTGTTGTAGTCGGACAGCGTCTTTTCGATCCGCATCCAGCGTTGCTTGAACAACGACCGCACCATGCCGACGAGAGCGTCAAGATCTTCGCGTTGCTCCTTGGGGATGACATCCGTCGGCACCGTGTCCTTGCCAAGGAAAGCCGCGTAGTCCTTCCAGCGTTCACGCTGTTTGGCGCGCAGGAAATCGTAACAAATCACGCCCTTCCAGGCGTAAAATATCCCCGGCGCCTCATCAGCCTGAAGCTGGAGGGCTTTCAGAATTGGAGCGAGGCCCTCCATATCCTTGGCCTCCCAGATCTTCTCGACCAGGGTGCGCAGATGGGTCAGCTGATCCGCCTGATCCGCGCCCTCGAAGGCCATCTCGACCATCGGGCGAAACCGGTTCATGACAAACTCCCGAATCTCGGCGAACTCCGCCTCGCTGATCTCGAGATACCCGTCATGCACCTTCAATCCGTCGGCGTTAAGCCGATCCTTCAACAGGAACGGGTCGAGCGACGGCAGCTCCTCCAACGCGCGCAACAGGCCTAGATCACGGGCGATTTCGTCCGAGGTATCGTCTTCCGAGATCCCCGCATGGAAATGCAAAGCCGTGCGCAAGGTCCGGTCATTGACGAAGATCGAACGCCCGCCCTCATAGGCGTCGCGTTCGTTGTAGGAGAAGTAGAGCTTGGTCCCCACCAGCCGGCCGGCGTCATCGGCCATCGCCTCTTCGGTAAAGGGCTCCTTGATATAAATGACCCGGTTCAGATCCGGTTTGTGGAACATGAACTGTCCCGGCTCGGCCCCGGACTTGACGACGTCTCGGTGCAGCCGCTCGCAATCGAAGACGCGCGAGGAGCCGGCGGACAACTTGCGGCGAAGTTGATCCGCCGCGATGTTATCCACGGATTGGGAGCGCGGGCCACTGGACATGGCGGAACTATATCACATCATCGCTTCGATGAGGTGCGGGCCGGGAGACGCGACGGCGCGGGCGAGTTGGTCATTGAACTCATCCGCCGTGGTGGCCCGGGTTGCTTGAACGCCCATCCCCTTGGCGAGCGCGCACCAATCAAGGCGCGGCCGGTCGATCTCCAGCATGTCCAACGCCTTGCGTCCAGGGTTGCGCGCGCCGACATTGGCGAGCTCTCCCTTGAGGATCGAATAGGCACCGTTGTTGAAGACGATGTTGACCACGTCACAACTCTCGCGCGCCTGGGTCCAGAGCGCCTGCAACGTGTACATGCCGGAGCCGTCACCCTCGGCGCAGATCACCTTGCGGTCTGGGCAGGCAATGGCCGCGCCGGTCGCATAGGGCAGACCGAGGCCGATCGACCCGCCGGTCAGCGCCAACCAGTCATGCGGCGCCGCGCCTTGGGTATAGGGCATGAAACCGCGCCCGGTGGTCACCGACTCATCGGCGATGATGGCGTTTTCCGGCATCAGATGGCCAAGCGCCGAGGCCACCACCTCTGGCGTGATATCCCCGCCGGTCATCAGGCCGGGTCGGCTGACCTCCTGCAGGGCCGGAGCCGCGCCATGGGCATCCAGCTCGTCGACCAGCGCCTCCAGGGCGGCCATATGGTCATCGGCGATGTCGCCCAGGACATGCACGTTGCAGCCCTCGGGGATCAGAACGCTGGGCTTGTTCGGATAGGCGAAGAACGCGACCGGCGTCTTGGCGCCCAACAGAACGATGTTCTTGACCGAGCCCAGCTGTTTCAGGGCGATATCGACGGGGTATTGAATGCGCTCGACCGAAACCCGTCCGGCGCCACGATGCCAGCGGCCGTTGGAGGTCATGCAGGAAAGCCGGCAGCCGGTCTTCGCCTGGATCTTGCCGGCCAGCGCCAGCGCGTCTTCTTGCAGCGCCCGGCCCGTCATGTGGATCAGGGTTTCCTCGCCCGAGGTCAGCGCGGCGGCGATCTGGCGGATGGTTTGATCATCGACCCGGCCCCGCGCCGGCACCGCGACCGGCGCCGCGTCACCGTCCGCGTCATCCCAGGCGGTATTGGCCGGTAGAATGAGGGTCGCGATCTGTCCCGGCCCGCTATTGGCGGCGGCGACCGCCTCGGCCCCGTCGCTCGCGACATCCTTGGCCGAGCGCGAGGTCTTGACCCAATCGGAAACCGGCCTGGCGATACCTTCGATATCGGCGGTCAAGGGCGCGTCATACTCGATGTGATAGGTGGCGTGCTCGCCGACGATGTTGACGATCGGCGTGAAGGCCTTCTTGGCGTTGTGCAGATTGGCGAGCCCGTTGCCGAGTCCCGGCCCCAGATGCAGCAAGGTCGACGCCGGCTTGCCGGTCATCCGGCCGTAGCCATCCGCCATTCCCGTCACGACACCCTCGAAAAGCCCGAGGACACAGCGCATGCCGTCGACATAATCCAGCGCCGCGACGAAATGCATTTCCGACGTGCCGGGATTGGTGAAACAGACCTCTACATCGGACTTCACCAAAGTCCGGACCAGTGATTCCGCGCCGTTCATGCAACTGTCCTCGGGTGGGTTTAAAGTGGCCGCGATGATGACGATGACGACCGTGAATGGCAAGCGTCGGAAATGCCGCATTCGACGCCAAGAACGGCGAATCCAAGATGGTCTGACATTAATTTAGGCGTATCGGCCTTGGATCATGACAAAGCTCAATGACAATCCCGACTGGCTCTATTTGCTGCGCGACTTCGACAACGTCTATCGGCGGGGTTCGGCGGGCGGCAGCGCGGTCATCCGCGGTCATCAACGTCGGGTGCGCGATATCCTGAGTCTCGCGATGAAGGTCAATCCCGACTTCGCGACGCGGGCACCGGAAGAGAAACCCGTTGTCCGGCATCTTGGCCGCGCGTTGGATCTGGCAAGCACCGGCCCTCTGGCCGGCATGGCCCGCACCATCGCGCGCGTCGCGCCCGAGTTGACCTGGGAATGGGGCTATGAACGCTTGGGCCGTAATCTTGGCAACCGCTACGCCTATTGCGAGGTCCTGGGGCCAAAGGGTCCGGTGGTCGCCGACTCCCTGATCGTCGGACTGGTGCTTTTCGCGCCGGCCACGACCTATCCCCAGCACAGTCATCCGGATATCGAGGAAAGCTATGTCTCCCTCGGCGGCGCCTGGTCGGAGAATGACGGAGCGGTCTACGCGCCGGGATCGATGATCCTCAATCGCTCGGGGCACGAGCACAGGATCACCATCGGAGACAGAGAGCCGTGCCTGCTGGCCTATGCCTGGATCGGCCCGCCGGATCGCCTGAGAAACCCGGACATGAAGTTCTCCCGAGCGGCGCGAAAAGCCGGGGCATAGCGCCGGCGAGGTAAACCGCCTAGAGCGATCACCATGTCCCCGCTTCGCCAGCACTTTTTCTTTTTTGAGTTATCACTCTCAAACACGCTCGCGTGTCCGGCCTTCCAAACCACCATCATCGACATCACCTGGGGTTGAACGATGCAAACGGAGGTCGAGATGATCAAAATCGCTATGGTCCTGGTATTCATCGGCGCGCTCGGCGCCTGCCAACACGTGGAAACAAGTCGCGCCGGTATAGACTATCCGGTTTGGAACGGCCCGAAAGCCAACGGGCCCTGACGGTGGTGGCGGCTTGGGGGAAACGTTAGCGCCGCACGAAAACCGCTCCCCCACGCCCCAACTACGACGCGGCGAGGTATCGCGCCCGCGACACCCAATGCGCCACCGCCAATGCGAAATACAGCCCCGCGATCAACAAGAGCGAATTGAACGCGCCGACAAACGACAGCAGTACATAGCCCGCCGTCATGGTGCCGAGGATGCTCCCGGCGGCGCCGAGGGCGAACATGCGGCCGATGACGCGGCCTCGGTCGGCGGCGTCATCGGATAGCGCCAGGGTGGTGGCCGCCGGGGCGACGATGCCGGCGAAGAAACTGGGGGTGAAGAACATCAGGGTCGCCAGCACGATGATCGAGGCGATGCCGACCCCGCCCATGCCGTCCACGACATCAAGCGCCACCGAGCGGAGCAGCGCGGCCGCGATCGTGGTGGCGCCGGCCAACGCCAGTGATCCGGCGATGACCCCGTCTCCCCGGCCAACGACGTTGGTGTCGGCATAGAGCCGTCCGGCGACCCAATGGCCGAT
>JADHLJ010000019.1 GCA_016780745.1 Alphaproteobacteria bacterium
GGAGCGGCGCCGGCTTCACCGCCAAGGGATATCCCGATATCCATCAGATGATCTGGGAGAAATTCATCTGCAACGTGACCTATAGCGGTCCTTGCGCCCTGATGAACCTCACCATCGGCGGCATCCAGGCCAATCCCGCCGCCTGGTCAATCTCGCTCGCCTGCGCCCGCGAGGCCGATGCCGTCGCGCGCAAGCAAGGCGTCGCGTTGGGTTTCGATGACGTTGACAGCTACGTCCGCGACTTCGGCGCGGCGATGCCGGGTGCCCGGCCGTCGATGCTGCTCGATCACATGGCCTCGCGGCCGTCGGAGATCGACGCCATAAACGGCGCGGTATCGGTCGAAGCGGCCAAGGTCGGCATGTCAGCGCCGGTCAACGAGACCGTCTCACAGCTCGTCCGCGGCAAGGAATCCGCCTTCACGGCTTAGCGAGCGAAACAAAAAAACTCGATTTTCCCGCTTGTATGGCGCGTCCATTTATCTTAAATTTGACGCAAATCTCGTCGGGGCTTAGTTAAAATGCCACGTGAGGTGCAGCGGGGAAGTCGATTCTCCCCCCTACCCCGTTTCTCCGCTGTAGGACACGGCGCCAGATGAAAGTCTGGCGCCGTGTCGCTATTCTGGCGCCGGAATGCCCATGACCTGGCGGAGCGCGAGATGAACGAAATTCTGATTTCCGGCGGCATCGTCGTGACGATGAACCCCGAGCGCGCTGTCATAGAGGATGGCGCGGTGCTGGTGCGAGACGACCGCATTGTCGGTGTCGGCCCCGCCGAGTCCTTGGTTCCGGAAACCGAGGACGCAACACGGGTCGACGCGACGGGAATGCTGATCCTTCCGGGGCTTATTGATTGCCATGGCCATGCCGGGCACGGCCTGATCAAAACCCTGGGGGGTGGGCGCGGCGATCTGTGGTTCGATGCCTGCCGGCAAATTTATACCGTCGGGTCGACGCCAGACTTCTGGCGGGCCGAGGCCAGCCTCTCGGCGCTGGAACGGATCAAGGCGGGGGTGACCACGGGTGTCTCCTATCTCGGCGGAGGGGATAGCATCTCGCGCACCGACGAGCCCGACAACGCGGCGACCCATTGCGCGGCGGTCGAGGCGGTGGGCGCCCGCGCCGTCGTCGCCGTCGGCCCCAATCGCCCGCCCTTTCCCTGGACCTATGCCCGTCACGAGGCGGATGGCTCCACGTCCTTCGAAGTGAGTTTCGAGCGCCAATTGGAAGTCAGCGAGACCATCGTCAAGCAATGGCATGGCGGAGCCGATGGCCGGATGGAGATCGCGCTCACCTGTCCGGTTCATCATCCCAGCCGAGACCTCCCCGACGGGGTTTTGGTTTCGGAGGTCCAACACCAGAACCTCGCGGCCCGCGACCTGTCGCGCCGCCTCGGCGTCGGCTTCACCCAGGACGGCCATCGCGACGGCAGTATCGAGGCCGCCCACGATTGGGGATTGCTCGGCCCGGATGCGTATCTCTCGCATTGCGTCGACATCACCGAGCGGGAAATCGCGATCTGCGCCGAGACCGACACCCGCATCGTCCATAACCCCAGCGCGGTCGCGTCGATCCGCGGTCGCTGTCCGGTGCCGGAGCTTCTGGACGCCGGCGTGACTGTCGCCATCGGCTCGGACGGCGCGGCGCCGGATCGCAGCTTTGATCAATTCCGCCACATGCAGCAATGCATGCATTATCATCGCCGGCATTTCCGCGACGATCAGGTCATGCCGCCGGGCAAGGTGCTGGAAATGGTCACCATCGACGCGGCTCGAACGCTGGGCCGGGAAGCCGATCTCGGCTCGATCGAGGTCGGCAAGAAGGCCGATATCGTGCTTCTGGATCTGCGCAAACCGCATTTGGCGCCGGCCAATATGCCGCTCTATCGCGCCACCTGTTTCGCCAATGGCGGCGATATCGACACCACCATCGTCGATGGCCGGATCCTGATGCGCGGCGGCCGGGTAAGCAGCGTTGACGAGGGCGACATTCTCGACGCCGCCGATCGCGAGACGGCCCTGGCCCTGGAGCGATGCGACCTCGCGGACCTTCTGGAAACGCCCGAGGGATTCTGGGGCCAAAGCCGATACTAGCTCTCTCGGCCCATCGCGCCCCTGTTTTCACAGGGGTGACGGAGAAGCACGAGGTCACCCTTCTTCCGTCGCCCTGGCGAATGGCGGAGCCTCGCGCCGGTCGATCCACGGCACGATTTGTCCAGGTTGCGAAGGTCAGAGGCCCTGCCGTGCGCCAGGGCGACGAAGACTGATGAGGCCCCCTCCTCCGTCGCGCCGGCGAAAGCCGGGGCTTGGGGCACGCGGTGTTGAGCCCCTGTTTTCACAGGGGCGACGGGGAAGAACGAAGCCGCCCCTTTTCCGTCGCCCTGGCGAATGGCGGGGGCTCGCGCCGAGCGATCCACGGCGCGATTTGTCCAGGTTGCGAAGGTCAGAGGCCCTGCCGTGCGCCAGGGCGACGAAGACTGATGAGGCCCCCTCTACCGTCGCGCCGGCGAAAGGCAGGGCCTCGCGCCGAGCGATCCACGGCGCGATTTGTCCAGATTGCGAAGGTCAGAGGCCCTGCCGTGCGCCAGGGCGACGAAGACTGATGAGGCCCCCTCTACCGTCGCGCCGGCGAAAGCCGAGATGTCGTGCCTCCTAGATTTGACCGAGGAAATTGTCCTGGCCGCGCTTGTAGCCCCGATTGCTCTGGGCCGGGTTGCGGTTGACCAGGGGACGGGCATAAAGCGGGTGGGTGGCGCTGCGTACCTCGTGCTCGATCTTGAACAGCACCGCGCCGGTATCCAGGTCGACGATGTCGATAAAGCGCCATTCATGGGCGTCCGATTCCATGGTGATCAGCCCGCGCTCCATCAGCTTTTCGTACGGCCCCGCGAAGTCCGCGATATAGATCGCGACATGGTGACCGTCATAATCCGGCTGCTTGGCCCGGGTCTCGATGAAGTGCAGGTATTGCGCCTTGCCGGTGGTCACCGAGGCACAGCGCTTGCCGTCACGCTCACCGACCGACGCGGTCGCGCCCATGATCTCGGTATAGAAGCGGGCGATCTTCTCGGCACTGCCGACCGGGGCGTTAAGCTCCACATAGGGCAACCCGATTTGCATGTCGCCATATTCCGGATCCGGCGCGTGCACACGGATCTTGTTGCCCCAGGGACAGGTGGTCTCGATCCGATCGTTCTTGCGCTTGACCGAAAACTTGGTGCCCTTGAGCGCCGGCTTGACCCCGCGCAACGACTGTTCAACCTCGTCCAGGTCCGGCACCACCATGCCGATGGTCCCGCGCAGAAGCTGTGGCGAGGGAGTGCGACACGGCAGGTGCATCTGGCTGCGGCCCATATTGACCCACATGTTCTCCAGCCCGACCATCAGGAACGGGTCGCGGGTATAACGCAATCCGCTGACATAAAAAGTGATCGCTGGTTGCTGATCCGGTATCAGCAAGTTCACATGCTCCATATGCAGGATGTTGCCAAGCGACTCGGCGGCGCGATCATAAGAGGCGGCCATGATATTTCCCTCCGGCGGATTTCGGTTCTGGCCTCAAGTTTAGGCGCCCCGGCCCGCGCGCCACAACAACCAAGGCCGCGCAAGCAATCGTGAACGCGATGAACGGTGTTCGCGGGTTAAACCGTGGGCCGAAATATCGAAGGAAGTTCCATGCGCCTGCTCACCCCGCTCACCGCCGCGTTTTCGGTCGTCTTACTGCTCTCCCTATCGGCGCCCACCGCCCAGGCCGAGCCCGCCTGTGGGACAGCGGATGCCGCTTGCGAGGTCGCGCTCGGTGGCTATCACATCGCCTTGCCCAAAAGCGCCTCTTCCGGGCCGATCCCGGTGGTCCTGCATTTCCACGGCGCCGGCGGCACCGGGTCGGGCGTGATCCGCAACAACGGGATGATCAAGCCGATCCTCGAGCGCGGATACGCGGTGATCGCGCCGAATGGTCTAGGTCGCGAGGGCCGGCGCGGCGGGTTCTGGTCCTTCATACCCGGTCGTCCGATCCGGCGGGACGAGCTTGCCTTTACCCGACAGGTGTTGAACGACGCGGTGGAACGCTTTGAGCTGGACCGGAGCCGGGTGCTCCTGACGGGGTTCTCGATCGGCGGATCGCTGACCTGGTATCTCGCCTGCCAGGCCCCCGATGATTTCGCCGCCTATGCCCCGGTCGCGGGCGGGTTCTGGCGACCGCACCCGACCGATTGCGCCGGGCCGATCAAGATGCTGCACACCCATGGTTGGCGCGACTCCACCGTGCCGCTGGAAGGGCGGCCAATCCGGGGTGGCGAGATCCATCAAGGCGATATCTTCCAGGGCCTGCGGCTATGGCGCGCCGAGAACGGCTGCACCGGCGGACGCCCGGACCGCTTTAACGTCAAGGGCCGGTTCTGGCGACGGACCTGGACCACGAGCGATCCGGGAACCGCGTTGCAGATGGCGATGCATGACGGTGCCCATGGCGTGCCCAAGGGCTGGTCGACAATGGCGTTGGACTGGTTCGAGTCGGTGGTGCCGGTTAAAGGCACATCGAAATAGCCCGCCTTGTTGAGCTTATCCGAAGCTGGATATCCGTCGCCACCGTCGCCTTGCCGATTTCTTCCACCCCAGCGACGCGCTATCGTCCCAGCCTGAATTTTTCTCGGACATGGGAGCTGAACGATGAGCGGAGTTTTGGACGGCATTCGAGTACTAGATTTCGGCCGGTTCATCGCCGGGCCGTTCTGCGGGATGCTGTTGGGAGACATGGGCGCGGAGGTGATCCGTATCGACCGGCTCGGCGGCAGCGAGGATCGCCATCTGGTCCCGGTCGCCGAGACCGGCGAGGGCCCGCTGTTTCTTGCGCTCAATCGAAACAAGCGCTCCTTGACCCTCAACCCCACGAAACCCGAGGGCCGCGAGATCGTCCGGCAATTGGTCAAGACCGCCGACGTGGTGATCGCCAATCTGCCGCAACCGACCTTGGAGTCGATGGGTATCGACTATGAAAGCCTGAAGGCGATCAAGGAAGACATCATCCTGACCACCGTCACCGCCTACGGCAATGGCGGGCCCTATAGCGAACGGGTCGGCTTCGACGGCGTGGCCCAGGCCTTGGGCGGCGCCACCTATCACGGCGGACGCCCGGGTGATCCGATGAAGTCATTCGTGCCTTTCGCCGATTTCGGCACCGCCTCGTTGGCGGCATTCGGAACCATGTCGGCACTGTACGAGCGTCAGAAGACCGGCCAGGGCCAGCTTGTCGAGGCCGCGCTGACCCGCACGGTCATGGCCTACAATATCGCCTTGCTGGGCGAGACGGCGGTGACCGGGATCGGCCGGCCAGCTTACGGCAATCGCGGATACAGCTCGGGACCCAGCGATGCCTTCAAGACCAAGGATGGCGGGGTGATGGTGCAGATCATAGGCCCGGCCATGTTCAAGCGCTGGGCCGATCTGATGGGCGAGGAACATTGGCTGACCGACCCGCGCTACGCCGACGACATGGCGCGCGGCGAGAATGGCGAGGCGCTGAGCGAGCGCATGGGCGAGTGGTGCAAGGACAAGACCACCAAGGAAGTCCTGGACGCCCTGGACGAAGCGCGCATCCCCTGCGGCCCGATCCTGAGCGCCAAGCAGACCCTGGAGGATCCGCATATCAAGGCGATGGACTTCCTTCAGGAAATGGCCTATCCGGGCATGGACACCCCGGCGGCGGTCTCGACCACGCCGGTCAAGCTGTCCAAGACCCCCGGCACCATCCGCGAGCGGACCGCGACCCTGGGAGAGCACACCGACGCGATCCTGGGAGATCTGGGCTATGACGCCGCCGCCATCGCGGATCTGCGGGAGAAGCGGATCGTTTAGAGGGCGTTTCTCGGAAGCTCCCTAGCCAAATGTCGACTTAACCCCCGCGTTCTCGCACGCCACCGTCAGCATGCCGGAAACATCGAGCTCGCCGTGGGTTTCCGCCGCCCGGTTCACCGCCGCGGCCGCCGCCGCGCCGGTTGGGATCGGCGCGCCCGCCTCCTCGGCCATGGCGGCGGCGAGGCGCAGATCCTTGGCGGATAGCCGGATCGCGAAACCCGGCTCGGTATCGCCGCGCAACACCTTGGTCGGCCAATAGTCAGCGACGAAGCCGTTGCGCCCGATGCCGCCGGTCAGGATCGGATGCAGGGTCTCCATCGACAGACCCATCTTCAGGCCCAGAGCCATGACCTCGGCGCTAAGCTGGCAGGTCGATTGTCCGAGCAGGTTCAACACCAGTTTCATCGCGATCCCGGTTCCGACCGGCCCGCAGTGATGAATATCGGTGCCCATGGCATCGAGATAAGCCTTTGCGAGATCGAAGTCCTCGGGCGCACCGCCGACCATGAACAGCAACGTCCCGTCGGCCGCATTGGACGGCGCGCGGCCCACCGGAGCGTCGATGAAGGCGCAGCCCTTGGCGATCAACGCCGCCGCGACGGCCTTGGTGGTCGCCGGCGCAATCGTGCTGGCTTCGATGATAAGCGTGCCGGGGCGAACATGCTCGACAACCCCGCCCGGCCCGAGCATGCAGGCTTCAACGTCCGGGGAATCCGGCAGCATGGTAAGGATCGCGTCAGCCTCGCCGGCGAGCGCGGCGATTTCGCCGACCACGCGCACGCCCGCGGCGCTTGCCCGGTCTCGCGCGGCCTGGACGGTATCGATACCGAGCACCGTGAAACCCGCCCGCGCCAGGCTTGCCGCCATGCCGCCCCCCATATTGCCGAGACCGATCACCCCGATCGTGTTCGCCATGGTGTCCTCCAACTGGTTTGTGTGTTTCCACGATATTAGCATGCCGTCGTGGACCTCGTTCATCACGGATGTACCGGTCCACGCGCTTGCGGGAACGCGCCGGTAGGGTAGGCTCGACGGATCGCGTTGAACAAGCCGTGGAGATAACCGATGGTGGAGCGCTCGAACAATCACGATTGGCTGGCCCAGGTTGACGAGGAGATCCTGGAGCCGGATCTACCGATCTGCGACCCGCATCATCACCTCTGGGACAAAACCCGAGTACATGTTCAACCACGCTATCTCCTCGATGAGATCCTCGAGGACGTAAATTGCGGTCACAACATCGTCTCAACGGTGTTCATCGAGTGCGGCGCGATGTTCAAGACCGACGGTCCCGAGCACCTAAGGCCGGTGGGCGAGACCGAATTCGTGAACGGTATCGCCGCGATGAGCGCCTCTGGCGTCTACGGCAAGACCCGCGTCGCCGCCGGGATCATCGGCACCGTGGATCTGCGCATCGGTGCCTTGGCGGGAGAGGTTTTGGATGCCCATATCGCCGCCGGTGGCGGACGGTTTCGAGGCATCCGACGGGCGATCTCCTGGGACGCGTCGCCCGAGATACGCAACCACCGGACCGAGCCGCCCGAGGGCCTGATGATGCAGGAGGATTATCGCCGCGGCTTCGCCGAGCTCGGTCCGCGCGGCATGACCTTCGAGGCCTGGTGCTATCACAAGCAAATCCCCGAGGTCACCGACCTCGCCCGCGCCTTCCCCGACACCACGATCATCCTGGATCATTTCGGCGGTCCGCTGGGCACCGGCCCTTACGCGGGCAAGGCGGACGAGGTTTTCGAGGCCTGGAAGCCGATGGCCAAGGAACTCGCGGGCTGTCCGAACGTGGTCGCCAAGCTCGGCGGCATCAACATGGACGTGAACGGTTTCGGATGGCACGACAAGCCCACGCCGCCAACCAGCCAGGAACTCGCCGACGCCACGCGCCGCTATTACGACTTCACCATCGAGGCGTTCGGCGTGGATCGCTGCATGTTCGAGTCGAACTTCCCGGTCGACAAGCTGAGTTGCAGTTATGCGGTGGTGTGGAACAGCTTCAAGCGCATCGCGTCCGGCGCGTCGACGGCGGAAAAGACGGCGCTATTTCATGACACGGCGGCGCGGGTTTACAGCTTGTAAACAATCTCGGCGGGAGATGTTACCCGCCACCCGCGACTTTCTTCTCGAAGGCACCGCGCATGAAACGAGCCCAGATTTGGGCCGGCAGGCCACCGCCGGTGACCTCTTTCATCGGTCGCGCGTCATCCCGTCCGACCCAAACTCCAACGACAAGATCACCGGCATAGCCAACGAACCAGGCGTCGCGGTGGTCTTGGCTGGTGCCGGTCTTGCCAGCGGCGGAAAGCTCGATTCTGGCACGCTTGCCGGTACCGCTTCGGATCACTTCCTTCAACATATCATCCAGCGCCGCGACCGCCACCGCGTCGGCAACGGGTGGTAGGCTGGCGCGGCGATGCCGATAGGCTGTACCCGATTGCGCGGTCCTGACCTCGGTGATTCCGAAGGGCTCGACCGGCGTGCCGCCATTGGCCAGCGCCGCGTAAGCGCCTGTCAGTTCCAGCACCGTGACCTCCCCCGCGCCAAGCGCCAGACTGGGCCTGTCGCGGAGCGCCGCGGTCATGCCGAGCTGGCGGGCAAGGCGGATGGTGCCTCGCCGACCGACGGTTTCGGAAAGCCGGACGGTTGCGACGTTAAGCGAGGCGGCCAGAGCCTCGCGCAAGGTGACTGGCCCGCGAAACCGTCCGTCGAAGTTTCGGGGTTTCCATCCCGAGATCTCCAGCGGCGCGTCATCAATGACGCTGTCTGGTGTGTATCCGGACGCCAACGCGGCCAGATAGACAAAAGGCTTGAACGCCGAACCGGGTTGCCGCAGCGCCTGGGTCGCGCGATTGAACTGACTGGCGGCGTGATTACGCCCACCGACCATCGCCAGGACGGCACCGTCATGTCCCATTACGACGACAGCCGCCTCGGTTCGCGCGCTCCCCTTCAGCGCCGCGAACTCTGTCTTCACCGCCGCCTCGGCAAGACCTTGCAGACGCCGGTCCATGGTCGTCCGAACGTCGCGATCATCATTCAACGGGCCAGTGTAGTCGGCGGCCCGGTCCAGGACCCAGTCCGCGAAATAGCGATGTCCCCGGCTGACCGTGGCGGTTCCCCTTATCGCCGGCGGCATGGCGCTGGCGGCGTCGGCGCGGGATTGGCTCAGCAGTTCCGCGTCCACCATGTTGAGCAAGACCTGACGCGTGCGCTTGGCGGAAAGTTTGGGATTGGCGACGGGGTTGTAGCGGGTCGGCGCCTTCAAGAGTCCGGCCAGAAGCGCTGATTCATAAAGCCCCAGCTTCTCCGCCGGCTTGCCGAAATACTTACGCGCCGCCGCGTCCACCCCATAGGCACCAGCGCCGAAATACACACGGTTAAGATAGACCGTCAGGATCTGTTGCTTGGAAAACGACGCCTCCAGCCAAAACGCCAACAGCAATTCCTGAAGCTTGCGCTCCAGGCTTCGGTCCGGGCTAAGGAACAGGTTCTTGGCCAATTGCTGGGTAAGCGTGCTGCCACCCTGGCGGATCGAGCCGGCTCGCAGATTTACCACCATCGCCCTGGCGATCGAGATCGGGTCGACGCCAAAATGGCTATTGAATCGCCGGTCCTCGGTCGCCAGAAGCGCGTCGATCAGGTCCTTGGGAAGATCGCCGGCATCGATCGGTCGACCATGCTGCGCCCCGTGGGAGGCGAACTCGCGGCCATCGGCGGAGATTAGACGCACTCCGCCAGGCCGGGCCATCGAGGCGATATTAGAGATGTCGGGAAGCTGAGTTGCCTCATAAGCCAGGAGAACCATCAACCCACCGGTGATCCAGATGCCCGCCAGGATCCCCAATCGCAAGACCGCTTTAAGCGGTCGCTTCCACCATCCGCCCCGAGTCGCTCGCCGAGCGGGACCACCTCCGCCACCGCGCGCGCGGCGCCCACCAGTCACGGATTTCCGCTTAGTCGCGCCTCCCGACGGTTTGGCGTGGGATTTAGCCCCGCTTTTGGATTTGTTTTTGGTCGGAGATGAGGTTTTGGGACTGGTGCCAGATTTGGTCGCGGTACCTTTTACCCGCCCCTTGGACGACGCTTTAGCCGCCACGGCCTTATCCGCCTTGGAGTCAGCCTTGGGTTTCACGGTTTTGGTTCTCGCCATGGTGATCCCACCGGTCGCGACGGAACGGGCCGATCGCACTTTGAAGCAATGTGGCAACTATACGCCATTATCCATCTGAAAAATATGGAAACCTGGAAGAAAATCAGCGATAGTTTCACGAACAAGCACGCGCCATAATCGCGGGAGCACGGGATGACGAATAGCGATAGCCGCGGGATGCCGGTCTCTTACCCGCGCAATGACCCGATCCGCGCACTAGAAGCCGCCCATGAAAAGGCCTTGTCCTTTGTTGGCGCGCCCGTTGACGAGATGGTCGCCGTGCTCGAGGAGTATCCGGATTTCGTGATGGGCCATTGCTTTGTCGCCGGGATGCTGACCCAGGCGATGGAGACTCGCATCTATGGCGATATGGTGCGCCATCTCGAGGCCGCCGAAGCCTTGGCGGGCCAGGCCAATGACCGGGAACGCGGCCACATCAAGGCGATCCGTGCTTGGGTCAGCGGCGACTTTCACGCCGCGGTCGAGGCCTGGGACGCGGTACTCGTCGAGTACCCACTTGATCTGTTGGCCTTGCAATTGGCGCATCTCTCCGATGTTCTGTTAGGCGATACGGTCAATCAACGGGACCGGGTGGCGCGGGTCTTTCCAGCCTGGGACGAGAACGTACCGGGCTATGGATATGTTCTCGGATTCTATGCCTTTGGTCTTGAGGAAAACCGCGACTATTCCCAAGCCGAGGAATATGGCCGCCGCGCGGTGGCGCTCAACCCCAAGGACGGCTACTCGATCCACGCGGTCGCCCATGTCATGGAAATGCAAGGCCGCCAGGCCGGCGGAATCTGGTGGATGAACAGCCGTGAGAAGGATTGGGCGACCAGCAATTTCGCCAATCATCTCTGGTGGCACCTGTCGCTCTATCATTTGGACCTGGGACAGGTCGACCGAGTCCTGGAGATCCACGATTCCAATCTCAGAAGCGCCGATCCCAGCCACGAGAAATACGAGGAATTGGATTCGACCGCGCTGCTCTGGCGTCTGAAACTCATGGATGTTGATGTCGGCGATCGCTGGCGCCAATTGGCCGACAGATGGGAGCCGAGCGCAGCCGACACGCTCTACGCCTTCAACGACGTGCACGCGATGATGACTTTCGCCGCCGATAACCGACGCGGGGCAATCGAGGCGGTGATGAACGCGAACGAGCGCTATCTCGATGACGCCAACGACGCGAATGTCGCCATGACCCGCATTGTCGGCATGCCGTTCTCGCGCGCCATCGTGGCGTTCTGCGAGGGCCGTTACGGCGACGTGGTGGATCTCCTGTTGCCCATTCGATATCGCAGCCAATATCTCGGCGGAAGCCATGCCCAGCGCGATATCATCGCCTGGACCCTGCTTGAGGCGGCGCTGCGGGCACGGCGGTACAAGTTGGCCCTGGCGCTGGCCAACGAGCGCACCCAATTGAAGCCGAGCAGCCCACAAAACTGGAACCTGACGGCGCGCGCCCTGCGCGGCATGGGCGATGTCGCGGCGGCCGAACGCGCCGAGGCGTGCGCTCATTCGATCCGGCGGAACTGAATATAAGGTCATGACCACGTCAACCACCAATCGGCTTGAAACGGACCTTTATGAGCCGGTCAAAACCTTCCTCGAGGCGCAAGGCTATGAGGTGAAGGCCGAAGTGTCCGGCTGTGACGTGGTCGCGGTGCGCGGCGACGAGCCCCCGGTGGTGGTGGAGCTGAAAACGCGCTTCAATTTGGAGCTACTTCTGCAGGCCGCCGACCGATTGTCAGTGAGCGACACGGTCTATATCGCGGTTGCCGATGGTCCGCGCTCGGGCCTTCGAGGCCGCGGCAAGCGGGCCTTGAAGCTGTGTCGGATGCTCGGGTTCGGCGTACTGCTCGTCCGCCTGCCGAAGACCGGGGCGGGTCATGTCACGCCGGTTCAGGACCCCGGGATCTATCAGCCACGGCGCAATCCCCGACGCTCCAAGCGCCTGTTGAAGGAATTCGTCGAGCGGGTCGGCGATCCGAATACCGGCGGGGCGACCCGAATGCCGATCATCACCGCCTATCGTCAGAGCGCGCTGCGCCTGGTTGCTAGTCTTGAGAGTGGCGAGGCTTCGACCCGGGAGATCCGCGCCAACACCGGCGTGGAGCAGGCCAGCACGATCCTGCAACGCAATGTCTATGGCTGGTTCGATCGCGCCGCCCGGGGTGTCTACGGGCTTAGCCCCAAGGGCCGCGAGGCGGCGGGTCTCTATCGCGAGGTCATCGACCGCCTGATGGCGGCGTGAGGCGGGCTTCGGTCGGTTTGCCTCTAACCATTGTCATCCCGCCGAAGGGCGGGATGACATGAGGAAAAGCGAAATATTCCCGCGCAATCCCCGCCTCAATCAAAGGCGCGCTTGATCCTCGCCCAATCCTCGATCGCGTCCTCGCTGCCGGGTATCAGTTGGACGGTGAATTGGCGATAGCCGGCGTCGCGCAGTGCCTCGACCCGGCCCTTGATGTCATCCTCGGTGCCGGTGAAGGTAGTTTGACGGATCAACTCGGGGGTGACGAACGGGCGTTCGATATCCTTGACGAACATCAGATGGCCACGATGGTTTTCCAGCCAGGGCGCGTCCTTGGGCTCGAAGCCGCGGGCGAGCTCGACATAGCCGGCGACCGCCTCGGCGACGGAGTCGGGCACCGGGCTGCTGTTCGGCAAGCCGGCCAGGGCCTCGTCGGCGCACCGATGCAACAGCACCGCCGCTCGGGGCCCCGCTTGCGCCATGGCGCGGGGTGAATCCGCGGCCTCTCCCTCGGCGAGCACGCATCCCAACACAAAAGCGGTGGCATGCAGATCACCCGCCGCGCGTCCGGCCTCGGCCCAGCTTTGCTTCATGCCCTCCAGTCCCTTGATCCCATCGGCAACGTCATTGAAGAACAGGATCCAATCCGCGCCGAGTTTGGCGGTGAGCGCCCGGCCCCGCGGCCCATAGGCGGAAATGTGCAGGCCGACCGGGTCCGTGGTGTTGATCAGTCCGGCCTCCGGATTGAGAAAACGGATCTTGCGCGGCTTGCCGTCGATATCGGTCTCGATGGTCTCGTTCGCCAGCATGCCCATGACGACGCGGATATATTCCTCCATCTCGGCGAGCTTCAGCGCGCCTAGTCCCATCGCCCGTCGTCCGGTGAAACCGGTCCCGACCCCGAAATCAATCCGCCCCGGCGCGAGCTGATTCAGACTGGCGAAGGCATTGGCGCTAACCGCCGCGATCCGGTTGGAGGGAATCAGCACGCCCGTGCCCAGGCGAATGCGGCTGGTCTTCACCGCCGCCGCGCCCATGGCGACGAAGCAATCGGCGCTCAGCATCTGGGTGTCGTAAAACCAGGCATGGGAAAACCCCAACGCCTCGGCATGCTCCACGACCTTGTAGGAGTCGGACGATGTGGCCAGCGCGATCCCAAAATCCATGGCTTCTTCTCCGAAGTCGGTCCATTGTACAAGCTCGGTCATGAAGCACGATAAACCGTGACTTGTCACCACGCCTCCGGCCGATCCTGGGGCGGCAGGTCGGAGGATACGACGATTACCAGAACTCGGATGTGACGAGACATGGGAGCATCACCTTATCAGCCCATCAATGGCTGTTTCGATGAGATGGTGGGCCGGGACGGCGCGGTGCGCGATGCCTACCAGGCGGTGGACAGATGGCTCGTGGAAACGGACCCCGCCCTGCTGGAGCAGCGGCGACGCGAGGCCGAAGTGCTGTTCATGCGAATCGGCATCACGTTCGCCGTATACGGCGAGGGCGGTGATCCGGAGCGGATCATTCCCTTCGACATCGTGCCCAGGGTTATCGACGCGACGGAATGGGAGCGTCTGGCCCGCGGTCTCGAGCAACGCGTCAAGGCGCTGAACCTGTTTCTGTGCGATATCTACGCGGATCGGGAAATTCTTCGGGCCGGCGTCATCGACGAGGCGCTGGTGTTGCGGAACCCCGCCTATCTGCCGGAGATGAATGGTTTTAGGCCGTCGGGCGGGGTGTTTACCCACATCGCGGGCATCGACATGGTTCGGGTCGGTGACGACGAGTTCTATGTGCTAGAGGACAATGCCCGCACGCCTTCGGGGGTGTCCTACATGCTTGAGGACCGCGAGATGATGATGCGGTTGTTTCCGGATCTGATGGCGGCCCATGACATCGCGCCGGTCGAGCATTACCCCTCGGAACTGCTTGGAACCCTGCGAAGCGTCGCGCCAAAGACCAGCGACCGCGACCCGACCGTCGTGGTGCTCACGCCGGGGATCTACAATAGTGCCTATTACGAACACACCTATCTCGCCGACCGGATGGGCGTGGAGCTGGTCGAGGGTCAGGATTTGTTCGTCGAGGAGAATCGGGTCTACATGCGAACCACGCGCGGGCCCGAACGTGTCGACGTGATCTACAAACGGATCGACGATCCTTTCATCGACCCACTGGTGTTCAACCCGAACTCCGCCCTCGGTGTTCCGGGCCTTATGACCGCGCTCAGGGCCGGCAACGTGACCTTGGCCAACGCGCCGGGCGCCGGCGTCGCCGATGACAAGTCGGTCTATGTCCACGTACCCGACATGATCAAATTCTATCTTGGCGAAGAGTCGATCCTGAAGAACGTGCCGACCTACCGGTGCGGCGAGGCCGACGATTACAAATACGTCATGGATAATCTCGGAGAGCTGGTGGTCAAGGAAGTCCGGGGCTCCGGCGGATACGGCATGTTGGTCGGGCCCCATTCAACCAAGACCGAGCAGGAGGAATACGCCGAGCGAATCATGGCGACGCCGGATGAATTCATCGCCCAGCCGACCCTGGCGCTCAGCACCAGCCCGACCTTCGTCGACAGCGGCGTCGCGCCCCGTCACGTGGATCTGCGGCCCTTTGTGCTGACTGGCGCCAATGGCGTGAGCATCGTGCCCGGTGGCCTGACCCGGGTGGCCTTGCGGGAAGGCTCGCTCGTGGTCAATTCAAGCCAGGGTGGAGGCACCAAGGACACCTGGGTGTTGGTTCCCCCAACCGGCGGAAAGGAGGCGGCCTCATGCTGAGCCGCACCGCCGCCAACCTCTATTGGCTCGCCCGGTATATGGAGCGGGCGGAAAACCTCGCGCGTATGCTGGATGTCGCGGAACGCACCTCGCTGATGCCGGGAGGGGCCCTGGCCGACGGCGTGTCGGACTCGGACTACAATGAGTGGCATTCGGTTTTGACCGCGTCCGGAAACGCCACTGGATTCTTCGCGTCGCATGACGAACCAACCCGCGAGCAGGTTATCCACTACCTGGCCCTGGACAAATCGAACCCATCTTCCATTCGATCCTGCATCGAGACAGCCCGGAACAATGCCCGCGCCGTGCGCACCGCGCTGACCGCCGATCTATGGGAATCCCTCAATCAGACCTGGCTTGATCTTATCGCCACCAAGCGCGAGGAATTTCGCCGTGGTGAGCTACAGACATTCCTGGATTGGGTGAAGGAGCGGACCCTGTTGTTCAGCGGCGGTGCCACGAGCACCCTGTTGCGAGGCGAGGGCTATAGGTTCCTGCGTCTCGGCACCTTCGTCGAACGCGCGGACAGTTCCGCGCGTATTCTCGACGTGAAATACCACATCCTGCTTCCCGACGATCAGCATGTCGGCGGTGCGGTCGACTACTATCAGTGGACGGCGCTGCTTCGTTCATTTTCCGCCAGCCGCAGTTTTTACCACAGTTATCGGAGCGCGCTGACGGCCGGAAACATCGCGGAGTTCATGATCTTGTCCCAGGAAATGCCGCGTTCGTTGACCGCCTGTCTAGCCGAGACCCATGGCTTGCTGGAACATCTCGCGGATCTTCATGGACGGCACCTGGAATGCCACCGGCTCGCCGGCCAGCTTTACTCCAAGCTTCGCTATGCCCGGATCGACGATATATTCGAGCAAGGACTGCACGAATTTCTGACCGGATTCATCGCCCAGAACACCCGGGTGAGCGATGAGATCGCGGTCGCTTACCTGAGTTGAGCCCAGCATGGACATCCGGATCGATCATAAGACGACCTACGGTTTTGATACCGCCTCGATGCATTCCATCCAAACGCTTCGCGTGACGCCGCAGGCCTTCGCGGGCCAGCGCATTGGCCGTTGGATGGTAACCGGCAATGGGCGCCGGGATCTGCCGGAAATCGAGGATGCCTTCGGCAATGTCATTCATACCCTTACCACCTCCGAGCCGCATGAGGGGGTAACGGTCATGGTATCCGGCGTGGTGTCGACGATTGATACCTCGGGCGTCGTGAAGGGATTAACGGAAACCATGCCGGCGGCGGTTTATCTGCGGGATACCAATTTAACCAAACCCGACGACGCGATCCGCGATCTCGCGGGCACCGCCTTGAAGGACCCGTTGGAGACCGCGCATCAACTGATGTCCGCGGTTCGAACGGCTGTGAACTATAGGACCGGCGCGACGGATATCGCCACCTCCGCGATCCAGGCCCTGGCGGCCGGCGAAGGTGTTTGCCAGGATCATGCCCATGTCATGATTGCCTGCGCCCGGGTCCTGGGAATGCCAGCCCGTTACATAAGCGGATATCTGGCGTCGGCGGATGGCGGACAGGTTCACGAGGCCAGCCACGCCTGGGCCGAATTGCGCGTCGAGGGGTTGGGCTGGGTCGGTTTCGATGCCGCGAACAATGTCTGCCCCACCGATTGCTATGTGCGGGTCGCCCATGGTCTGGATTATCAGGGCGCGGCGCCGGTCATTGGCATGCGCCGGGGCATCGGCACGGACATCCTGACGGTCAATGTCGAGGTTGCTCCCGTCGCTCAACAGGATCAGGCCCTCGCGGGTGATTTGGATAAGGCATACGAGGAATGACCTATTGCGTGGGTGTCGCCCTGGATGGTGGGCTGGTTATGATGT
This sequence comes from Alphaproteobacteria bacterium, assembly GCA_016780745.1. GTDB lineage: Bacteria > Pseudomonadota > Alphaproteobacteria > Thalassobaculales > Thalassobaculaceae > JADHLJ01. Next base: position 16,903 of record JADHLJ010000019.1, read on the forward strand.
CCGACACAAGGACCAATGCCGGCGTCGATGACATCGCGACTTTCGGCAAGATGTTCGTCTGGGAGAAACCTGGTGACCGGGTGATCACCTTGTGCAGCTCCGGCAACCTTGCGATCTCCCAGGCCGTGGTCAATGTCCTGGAAGAGGGTTTGCCTGGCGATGACGGAGAACCAGAGACGCTCTGGAGCGTACCCTCGATGTTTCGCGCGGCGCGGCTGGTCAGCCGGGCGGTACGCGCCGTCTTCGCGGAGCAGGGGCCGGTGATGAAAGCCCAGGATACCCCGTTCATCCTTTCCCTGTTGCTTGGTGGGCAATTGGCCGGACGGGAACTCAGGCTTTTTCAGATCTATTCCGCGGGTAATTTCATTCAGGCGACAACCGACACACCCTATCTGCAGATCGGCGAGCACAAATACGGCAAGCCGATCCTGGATCGGACCTTGACCTTTGCCTCGCCGGTCGAGGACGCGGTCAAGGCCTGCCTGGTGTCGATGGATTCCACCCTGCGCAGCAATCTGTCGGTGGGATTGCCGATGGATCTTTTGGTCTATCGCCGGGACGCGCTGAAGGTCGCCGCCCATCACCGGCTAGACGAGAATGATCCCTATTTCGCCGGCTTGCGCGAACGCTGGTCCGAAGCGCTTCGGGACGCGTATCAATCCATCGAGGCGCCGGACTGGCTCAAGGATACCTGACGCTCGATCAACCCGGTCCGCTTGGGGTTCATATTCATTGTAATTCCTCCCGTTTAAGGCATCATGCCCGCCTGTTCTCAGGGAGGAATTTCAATGTTCAGGAAACTGACGCTACTCGCCGCCGCCGGCATGCTCGCCGCGAGCCCGGCGCTGGCCGCCGACAAGGTCAAGATCGGCTTCGTTACCACGATCACCACGCCCGCCGGCGTGATCGGCAAGGACATGGTCGACGCCGTGAATCTGGCGATGGAGGATATCGGCGGCAAGATGGGCGGTCTGCCCGTCGAGCTTATCGTCGAGGATGACGGCTTCAAGCCGGCCATCGGCAAACAAAAGACCGACAAGCTGGTCAAGCAGGACGACGTGGATTTCGTCGCCGGCTTTATCTGGAGCCACGTATTGTTGGCCTCGCGGAAATCGGCGCTGGACGCCGGCAAGTTCCTGATCAGCGCCAATGCCGGCCCCTCGCAGATCGCCGGCGAGCTTTGCCATGAGAATTTCTTCTCGACCTCCTGGCAGAACGACCAAACGCCGATGGCGATGGGCGAGGTGCTGAACCAGAAGGGCGTGAAGTCGCTCTACGTGATGGCGCCGAACTATGCCGCCGGCAAGAACATGGTCGCCGGCGTCGAGCGGACCTTCAAGGGTAAGATCGTCGGCAAGGACCTGACCAAGTGGGGCAAGGACGCTCAGCTCGACTTCTCCGCCGAACTCGCGAAAGCCAAGGCATCGGGCGCCGAGGGCATCTTCGTCTTCTATCCCGGCAAGGCCGGTGGCGCCTTCATCAAACAGTACGAGCAGGCCGGACTGCAGGGCCAGATCCCTCTCTATTCGGTGTTCACGGTCGACTCGATCGCGCTACCCAAGCTCCAGGGCGCCGGCATGAAGGGCGTTCTCGGCTCCACCATGACCCAGTTCTGGGCGCCGGATCTGGACAACGCGCAGAACAAGAAATTCGTTAGCGGCTTCAAGAAAAAGTATGGCCGCTATCCGTCCTTCTACGCGGCGCAGTCCTACGACTCGATCTTCCTGATCAAAAGCGCGGTTGAAGCGGTCGGCGGGGATCTCGCGAACATGGACGGCATGCGCGCGGCGATGGCTTCCGCCAAGTTCCCTTCGGTACGTGGCGCGTTCAGCTACGGCAATAACCACTTCCCGGTCCAGAATTTCTACTCACGCGAGGTCGTGGTGGATAGCGACGGGGTTTGGACCACCGCCGTGCGTGACGTGGTTCTGAAGGACCATCAGGACGTCTACGCCAAGGATTGCAAGATGTAGGGCACGCTAAGGCGACAGGTTAAGGGGCGGGGTCTTCACGGATCCCGCCCTTTGCTTTTGAATCGCCCCCGATCGTGCTCTAGAACGACACTCTATATCCGTGCCGACAAGCCGACCCCCAAGCCTCCGGGAACCGAATCCATGTCCGATAAATATGCCCCCGATGCCCTGATCGCCTATACCGAGGCGCTGTTCAACGCCGCCGGAATGGATGCCGAGAAGTCCGCGATCGTCGCCCCCCTTCTGGTCGAGGCGGATCTGATGGGCCACACCACCCATGGCCTCGCCCAGGCACCGGCCTATCTGAACGGACTGGAGAGCGGCGCCATGTTGGGCACCGGAGAGCCGATCACCGTATCGGATCGGGGCGCGGTGATAACCTGGGATGGCCAGCGTATTTCGGGTGTCTGGTTGACGGCCAAGGCGGTCGAGCTCGCGGTACAACGGGCCAGGCTGCACGGCACCGCGACAGTGGTGACCCGCCGTTGCGGACATATCGCGTGTCTCGCCGCCTATCTGGAGCTGGCGACGCGCGAGGGATGCATGATCACGCTGGCCTCCTCGGACCCGTCGGTGGAAAGCGTCGCGCCCTTCGGGGGCACCACGCCGCTCTTCACGCCGAACCCGATCGCGGTTGGCATTCCAACCAATGGCGATCCGATCCTGATCGATATCAGCGCCTCGATCACCACCAACGGGCTGACCGGGCGCCTCCACGGCGAAGGCAAGACCTTGCCCGGTGAGTGGGTTCAAGACGCCGAGGGCCGACCGAGCAATGATCCCGCCGTTCTGTTCACCGATCCGCCGGGCACCATTCTGCCGATCGGCGGACGGGACTATGGCCACAAGGGATTTGGCCTGGCCTTGATGATCGAGGCGATGACTCAGGGCTTGTCCGGGCTTGGCCGCGCCGATCCCAAGGAGGGTTGGGGCGCGGCGACCTATATCCAGGTCGCCGATCCAACGGCGTTCTCGGGCACCGAGGACTTCAATCGACAATCAACATCGCTCGCGGAGGCCTGCCGGGCGGACACGCCGGCGGTCGGTGTCGACGCGGTCCGCATGCCCGGCGACGGCGCGCTGGCCCGTAAACGCGCGGCGATGGCCGATGGCCTGGAGGTTTATCCCGGCCTGATGGAGAATCTCGCGACAATCGGCGAGAAGCTCAATGTCGAGGCACCTGCCTCGCTCTAGCGCCAGATGCCTGGTTTTGGAGGCATGTGTCGCTAGGCCCCGGTCTCTTCGTTCCAGGACCGGATCGCGGCCAGATAATCCGCGACGCTCGCAAGCGGAAACACCCGGTGGTCGACCGCGACATCGGCGCGACCGGGCGGAAGCGCCAGCAAGTCGAAACTAAACAGATCCTCGAAGCCGGGAACGCCGCCGGGCGCGGCATAGCGGTGGACATGCAGTGAACAGCGGTAGTCCAGGTCCAGAAGCACTTCTAGCCACGGGCTGGCCTTGTCCGGTCGGTCGGCCTCGCCCCAAATCGCCGGCGCGTGGGCCTCGATGACCGTCCGCGCGCCGGCGATAACCTGGCCCTCATATCCCTCGACATCCATTTTCAGGAGGTCGAGACGGTCCAGGGAAAAGTCATCCAGTGCGAGGATCGGGACCGGCGCGCTCCGCACGCCCCGATCAAGCAGCGCGTCCACCACGTCAAACCCGATCCCACCGAAATTCGCGTTCCCGGCCAGATTGGGTTGCGGGAACGCCAGAACGCCGCCCGATCTGTCGGACATGAGAGCCGCGACGGCGCGCAATTGCGGTGTTTCGTTGGCCAGGCTGGAAAGCGTGATCAGCCCCGTCAGATCCAACTGAGGCTCGATCGCGAAAACCTGCCCGTCAGCCCCAACCCTGCCCGCGAAGCCAACCGAAAACGCGCCGCAATTAGCCCCGACATCAACGACCACGTCGCCTGGTCGGACGAGATGATCAAACACCGCCTCGGCGCCCGGGCAGAAAACCTGACCCGCGCCGAGAATCTGGCCGATATACTTATCCCCACTCGGGAAGAAGATCTTACCGTGCTTGGTTTCCGCGCTACCGACCCACGCGGGCAGGCACGGCATCGGGTTTTCCTGGGCCGCGGCGGTCGAGGGGTCAGTCACCCGCTTTCCCTCAATCCTGATTCCTGAAGCTTATATCCGCCCATTGCTCCCACAGGCTGGCCAGCGAGGCGTAGTCGAGGTCGCCCATGTCGCGGGCCTCGGCGATCTCATAGGGTGTGTGCGCGGCGAGAGTCGCGAAAAGCGGCACGCCGAGTTGCTGGGCCGTCTCCAGCGCCAGCACTGAATCCTTGCGAGCATTGGTGATCGACATGCCGCCCTCGTAGTTGCCCTGTTGCATGCGTTCCTGGACGCGGTGCACCAGCGGGCGTAGCAGACCCTCCTCGCGGTTCAGAATGTCGATCATGGTCTGGCTCGGCACGCCCAGCTTGTTCGACATGGCGAAAGCCTCGATCAGCACCACCATGACCGCGTGCATGACACCATTGTTCACCACCTTGGTGCCCATCCCGGCGCCGATCGGACCGAGGTCGTAAATGCCGTCGGCAACCAATTCCAGGATTGGTCGCGCCAGGGCCTTGTCGGCCTCTGCCCCGCCGAGAAAGAAAGTGATCTTCCCGGCCGCCATGCTCGCCACGCCGCCGGCGATCGCCGCGTCGACATAGGCGATGCCCTCGGCGGCACAAAGTTCATGGCCGGTCTGGGCGGTCTTTGGCGTCACGGTGCTGGTCTCGATGATAAGCTCGGGTCGGCTCGCCGCGGCCACCAAACTCTCGGTAACCGAGATCGAGATTTCCGGCTTCGGTAGTGACAGCAGAACACATTTGGCCTTGACCGCGACCTCTTCCAGCGTGTCGACCGTCTCGACCCCCAGGCCCGAGGCGACCGCGCGCCGGTCCGGGTCGAGGTCGAAACCGACCACCGGAACCTTGGCGGCAAGCGCTCCAGCCACCGCGCCACCGGCGTTCCCAAGACCAATAATTCCCACCGCGTCCGCCATTTTCATCTCCG
>JADHLJ010000020.1 GCA_016780745.1 Alphaproteobacteria bacterium
TGCAGTTCCTGGAGTAGACGAGCATTGGATGTCAGGTTCACGGTCATGACTTTATCCCAGGCTTGATCAGTATACATGGGAAGCGGTGTGATTTCTCCAAGCACACCGGCATTCAAAACCGCGATATCCAACCGGCCGGTCAAGGCCTTGATTTCGCCCGCCAAGCCGGAAAGCCCGACGGGCTCGGCCATGTCACGCTCCAGGACACGCGCCACACCGCCGGCCTCGCGAATCGACGCCTCGACCTCTCCCAGCGCGCCACGATCCCGGGCCAGGAGAAGAACCTCGGCGCCCTCGCTCGCGTAACGCTCCGCCACCGCGCGTCCTATGCCCCGCGATGCCCCGGTGACCAGGGCCACGCGTCCCTTGAGCCGTCCTCCCTCGCCCGTATCGGCATGGACGAGGCCCCGATCAAGCGCCATGTCGTTGATTTCGCGGCCGACGTCATCAAGGGTCTCGCGCATCACCTTGACCATCAGATCGATATCTCGGTGCTCGACAACGAGAGGCGGAGCGGCGACCAGGGTATCGCGCACCGCCCGCAAGATCACGCCGCGTTGCTGCATGCGCTCTCGCACGACGGCGGCGACCACGCCCTCGGGCTCGAACCGTTGCTTGGTTGCCCGGTCCCGCACCAGCTCCACCGCGCCGATCAGCCCAAGGCTTCGGGTCTCGCCGACCATCGGGTGATCGCGCAGGCTCGCGAGACCTTCGGCGAAATACGGGCCGAGGTCATCGCGCACCCGCTCGATCAACCCCTCGCGTTCGATTATTCGCAAGTTCTCCAAGGCCACCGCCGCCGCGACCGGATGGCCGGCATAGGTGAAGCCATGGGCCAGGTCCCCGCCCTTCTCGATGATCGAACGCGCCACCCGCTCGCCGATCATCACCGCCGCGATCGGCTGATAGCCCGAGGACAGGCCCTTCGCCATGGTCATCAGGTCCGGCGTCAGGCCGAAATGCGCGCTCGCGCTCCACGAGCCGAGCCGACCGAAGGCGCAGATAACCTCGTCGATAATCAGCAACACGTCATGAGCGCGGCATATCTTCTGAATTTCCCGCAAGTAACCGGCGGGCGGGATGATCACCCCGCCGGCGCCCTGGATCGGCTCGGCGATGAAGGCCGCGACCCGCTCGGCGCCGAGCTCGGCGATCTTATCCTCCAGCAGCGCCGCCGCGCGCTTGGCGAAGACCGCCGCCGGGGCCGAGCCGGCGTCCCGGAAACCATACGGCGCGCCGATATGCGCGAAATCGGGAAGCGGCAAACCGGCCTGCTCATGCATCGCGCGGATACCGCCGGCGCTGGCCGCGGCCAGGGTGCTACCGTGATAACCCTCCTCGCGCCCAATGATGACCCGCTTTTCGGGCTTGCCCTCCAGGGACCAGAACTGACGCGCGAACCGCAGGGCCGAATCCACCGCCTCGGAGCCGGAATTGGTAAAGACCACATGCTCCACCCCCGCCGGGGCGATCTCGGCCAGCCGTCCCGCAAGCTCGGCGGTCGGGGCCGTCGTGGTCTTGAAGAAGGTGTTGTAATAGGAGAGTTTTTCGATCTGCGCCCGAGCGGCTTCCGCCAGTTCGGGCCGGCCATAACCGACATTCACGCACCACAGCCCCGCCATCGCGTCGAGATAGCGATGCCCGTTCTCATCCCAGAGATAGCAGCCCTTGCCATACTCGATGACCGTCGGGCCGCCCTCGTCCCGCAGCCGCTGGTTGTCGGTGAAGGGGTGCAAATGGTGCGCGGCGTCAATCCCGCGCAGGTCCTTGTCGGCGTTGCTGCTCATCGCCTCCCCGATCATCAAGGCGTTCGTGTTGGACGAACGTCGAATCAACACTATATAACGGATGGAAGACTTGGGGTTGCGAGATGATTCACTATCAACTGCAATGTGAAGCCGAGCACGGTTTCGACGCGTGGTTCCGCGATAGCGCCGCTTATGATGAGCAGGCCGCGCGAGGTCTGCTTGAATGCCCGTCTTGCGGGTCCTCCAAGATTTCCAAGGCCCTCATGGCCCCTCGAATAGGCGGCACTCGACAAAACGCCAAACCGGACGACGCCCCCGCCAAGGACCAGGCCAAACAGGTCCAGATCACGCCGGAAGCCGCCGCGCTGCGCCGGCAACTACTTGAGATCCGCTCAAAGATCGAGGAATCCTGCGATTATGTCGGCCCCAACTTCGCCGAGGAAGCGCGCAAGATCCATTACGGCGAGGCGGACCCCAAGGGTATCTACGGCGAGACCAGCGCCGACGAGGCCAAGGCGCTGCAGGACGAAGGCATCGAATTCGGCGCCGTCCCCTGGGTACCGAAGGAAAATGCCTGAGGCGCTCCTCCGGCGACAAGGCCTTGTTGTTATCAGCGGGCTAACGTCACCGCTGTCCTAGGCTTTTCTTGTCGTTATTCCGCGCTTAACGCGGCTCGACGGATAAGAGAGGCGAGAACACCGAAATCACCGCGAACCTAGCCGTCGCGCCTGCCCGCCAGCGCGTAGTTCACCGACATATCGTCGCTTAACTCAAAACGATCGCGGGAGATGCTGTATCCGATGCCGCGTTCCATCTCGACCCGCAGCCCCGCCTCGTCCATCAACGCCGCGAGCTCATCGGGTGTCAGGAATTTGCGCCAGTCATGGGTCCCCGCCGGCAACACCCGCAACACGTATTCCGCCAGCACCTTGGCCACCACCATCGATTTCGCCGACCGGTTCAGGGTGGTCAACACGACGATGCCGCCGGGCCGCGCCAATTGCGACAGGGTGGCAAGGAAAGCGCCGGGATCGGTAACATGCTCGATAACCTCCGACGCGACCACCGCGTCAAACGGCTTATCGTCGCCATTAGCGAGCCCCTCCAACAGAGTTTCGGCGGCGGTGCGCTTGAAGGTGACGTCCAAGCCGGAAAGCGCCGCGTGAGCGCGGGCGGCGGCGATCGCCTGTTCGGACGCGTCAATCCCGGTAACGGTGGCGCCCAGCCTTGCAAGTGGCTCGCACAACAAGCCACCGCCGCATCCGACATCCAGCACCCGCATCCCGGCGAACGGGCGAAACGCTGTCGGATTATCGGCGCCAAGCATCGCCAGGGCCTCGCGAATGAACGCCATGCGGGCATGGGACATCCGATGCAGCGGCGCGAAAGCGCCGGCGGGATCCCACCATTCACCCGAAAGCGCCGAGAAGCGCGCTATTTCCTGCGGATCGACACTCGAGCCGGCACCGGAATTGACAATCGCCGCTTGTTCCCGCACCTCGCGGTCCCCCGTCACCACTTCGGTTAAGATGGTCCCGATCCTCGAGAGCCCGCCAAGCGGGCCAAGCTAGTCTTGCCGCCATCCAATGTCGCGAGTATGTATACGCCCGCCGTGCCTGGGCAAGCCTAGCAATCAATACGAGGACGGGTAAGCCGCGCGGTTTCGTAGCACACCCAACGAGTGAGTGGACATGGCCCGCATTGTCCAGAAGTTCGGCGGCACATCCGTCGCCGATATCGAACGCATCCGAAACGTCGCCCAGCGCGTCAAGCGCGAGGTCGACCTCGGTAATGAAGTCGCCGTCGTGGTTTCCGCGATGGCTGGCGTGACCAATCAATTGGTCAATTGGACGACCGAGATCAGTCGACTACACGACGCGCGGGAATATGACGCGGTTGTCGCGACCGGAGAGCAGGTCACCAGCGGCTTGCTGGCCTTGGCGCTCCAGGACATCGGCATCGACGCCCGGTCCTGGCAAGGCTGGCAAATCGCCCTCAAGACCGACGATACCCATGGCAATGCCCGGATCGAGGAAATCGATACCGACCAATTGCTAGAGCGGCTCAAGGCCGGCCAGGTCGCGGTGATCCCCGGCTTCCAAGGCATCGGCCCGGACAACCGGATCACCACCCTTGGTCGCGGTGGATCGGACACCTCGGCGGTGGCGCTGGCCGCCGCGCTGAACGCTGATCGCTGCGACATCTACACCGATGTCGACGGCGTCTACACGACCGACCCCCGGATCGTCGCGGGCGCGCAGAAGATCGACCGCATTACCTATGAGGAAATGCTGGAAATGGCGTCCCAGGGCGCCAAGGTATTGCAGACGCGTTCCGTCGCCATGGCGATGAGCCACAACGTGCGCCTGCAAGTGCTTTCAAGTTTCGCCGACGTGCCCGGCACGCTGGTGGTCAACGAGGATGAGATCGTGGAACAACGTATCGTTAGTGGTATCGCCTATAGCCCCGATGAAGCGAAGATCACGCTCCGGCGCGTCAAGGACCGACCCGGTGTCGCCGGCGGGATCTTCGGCTCGCTTGCCGACGCGGCGGTCAATGTCGACATGATCGTCCAGAACGTGACCGAGGACGGCGAGACGACGGACCTGACTTTCACCGTCGGGCGCTCCGATCTGGATCGCGCGGCCAAGGTCCTGGATGGCATCAAGGAGGATATCGGCTTCACCGACATGATCGCCGATCCGACCGTGGCCAAGGTCTCGGTGGTCGGCGTCGGCATGCGCAGCCAACCCGGCGTCGCCAAAACCATGTTCCAGACCCTGGCCGACCGGGGTATCAACATTCAGGTCATCTCCACCTCGGAGATCAAGGTGAGCGTGCTGATCGCCTCGGACTATACCGAGCTCGCGGTCCGGGCCCTGCACACCGCCTACGACCTGGACGGCGACGTGACGACCTAGACCGATGGCCGAGTCCGAGAACCAGACTGGATCCGGACAAGGCGAACGCGCGCCGTTCGAGTTCGTTGGCGACTCCCGACGCATGCTAAGGCGTCTTCGCGATGTCATGGCCCAGGGCGGAACCGACCAGGAGCGCCTGGACCAGATCGTCCAGATCGTCGCCGCCGACATGAAGACCGAGGTCTGTTCCATTTATGTGCGGCGCGCCGACAACATGCTGGAGCTTTGCGCCACCGAGGGCCTCAATCCCGAAGCCATCCATCGCACGCGTTTGAGGGTCGGCGAGGGTTTGGTCGGAGACATCGCGGCGCGCGCCCGGCCCCACGCGCTTTCGGACGCACAATCCCATCCCAAATTCGCCTACCGGCCCGAGACCGGTGAGGAAATCTACCAGTCCCTGATGGGCGTTCCCGTGCTGCGTTCGGAACGACTGCTGGGTGTGATCGCGGTTCAGAACCGGACCCGCCGGCGCTATGCCGACGAGGAGATCGAGACGCTCGAGACCTTCGCCATGGCGCTGGCGGATCTGTTGTCATCGAGCCGAATTTTTGGCGGCGAGGACGGCGAGGGATCGCGTTCGGCGCCGACCAGGCTTACTGGGCTGTCGATCGTTCCGGGAATCTCGTTCGGCACCGTACACCTCCACAGGCAACCCCTGGTGATCCGCCGGGCGGTGGCCGAGGACCCGGAAATCGAGCGCGCGCGTCTCGAGGCCGCGCTGTCGATCCTGCACGAACGCCTGGATCGCCTCATGGAGGACACACCGCTTGCACAGACCGGAGAGCATACCGAGGTCTTGCAGGCCTATCGCATGTTCGCCCAGGACCGGGGCTGGCTTTCACGCATGCGCGACGCGATCGACAACGGGCTTACCGCCGAGGCCGCGGTTCAACATGGACTAAACGATACCCGCGCCCGGATGGGCCGCATCACCGATCCCTATCTGCGCGAACGGCTGCACGATTTCGAGGCCCTCTCGGACGAGTTGATGGGAGATCTCGCCGACGCGGCGAGCCCGGTCGACGCCGCCGCCGCGCGCCGGGCCGGGCCGCCCGACAACGCCGTGCTGGTCGCCCGCAACATGGGACCGGCGGATTTGCTGGCCTATGACCGCGAGAACCTGCGCGGCGTATTGCTCGAGGAAGGCTCCGCCACCGCCCATGTCGCGATCGTCGCGCGAGCATTGGATATTCCCGTCATCGGCAAGGTCGAGGGCATACTGAGTGAAGCCGAAACAGGGGATCCGGTCATTATCGACGGCGATAATGCCCAGGTTTTCCTGCGGCCCGCGGATGAGGTTCGCGAGCAATTCGAACGAAGCGTCGAGGCCCGCGTGGCGGCGCGGGCGCGATTTGCCGACCTCCGCGATACCCCCTGTGTCACCCTCGACGGCACGCCGGTATCGCTGCTGATGAACGCCGGATTGCTGGTCGACATGCCCCAGGTGGCGGCCACCGGCGCCGACGGAGTCGGCCTGTTCCGTACCGAGATCCCGTTCATGGCCCGCCGCGAGTTTCCGGACGTAGAGGCGCAAACGACGCTCTACAAGGCGATCATCGACGGCGCCGAAGGCCGCCCGGTTACATTCCGCGCCCTCGACGTGGGAGGTGACAAGAACCTCCAATCCTTCGCCACCGAGGCTGAGCTCAACCCGGCGATGGGTTGGCGGTCGATGCGCATTCTCCTGGATCGCCCGAGCATCCTGAGGCAACAGATACGCGCCCTGATCCGCGCCAGCGCGGATCGCGAGCTGCGGTTGATGTTTCCCATGGTCACGGATATCGCCGAATTCGATCGCGCGAAAGCGATCGTCAACCGGGAAATCGAGAGAGCCGACGCGCGCGGCCAGAACCCGCCATCTTCCATTAGCCTGGGAGCCATGATCGAGGTTCCAGCGTTGCTATGGCAATTGGACAACCTGCTCCCACGGGTCGATTTTGTATCCATCGGGAGCAATGATCTTTTTCAGTTCATCTTCGCGGTGGACCGTGACAGCGACCGGATCACGCGTCGCTATGACACCCTCGCGCCGGCCTTCCTGCGGGTGCTGCGAACTATCGCCCGGTCATGCGACGACGCGGGTGTCCCGGTGACGGTCTGTGGAGAGATGGCTGGACGTCCCTTGGAAGCACTCGCACTGTTGGGTTTGGGATACCGACGCTTGTCGATGAGCGCCGCGTCAATTGGCCCAATAAAAGAAGCTATAATGTCCACGAATTACCATGAAATCACCGATTTCGCCGATAATCTATTGAAAAATAATGGAAATCACTCGCGCGGCGCCTTGGCCGGCTATGCTCGAGATCACGGAATTTCGGTCTGATCCAAAAGACCGCACCCCATCATTAGACCGTTGTTTTTTATGCGAAAATATATTACTGTTGACTTTGTGCACGGACGGATAATGGCCAAGTTTAAGCCTTGTCGCGCCCCAAGAATTCAGATCGATGGTCGGACGGGAAATCATGGGATTGGCGGGCGGTAAATCAAAGCTCAAGCTGATCGATATCGACTCCAGCGAGGCGCGAGATTCGACGCGCCCGCAACGGTCGCCGACGCTTGGTGGAGATCACCCCCGGGGACTCGCGCAAGAGTTCGCCGGTGACGACGCGTCGGTCGAAAGTAGGGAAGCGAGCGAAATCGGGTCGGCGCTCCGAGAGGCGCGTGAACGATCGGGGCAAAGCCTCGACGACGCCTCGCGCAACCTTCGAATTCGCATGGCCTATCTCGCGGCGCTTGAAAATGGCGACTTCAAGTCGCTTCCGGGCATGACCTACGCGGTCGGCTATGTTCGCACCTACGCCCAATATTTGGAGCTCGACGTTGAGAACGCGATCGCCCTATTCAAGGCGGAAGCGCGTGATCTGAACGGTCCGCGCCAGTTGGTGTTCCCCTCGCCTGCCCCGGAAGGGAAGGTTCCTGGCGGCGCGCTGATGTTTGTCGCGACGTTCCTCGCGATCTTCGCCTATGCCGGCTGGTACTATGTCACCGATTCCGGTCGCGCCGTCGCGGGCTACAGCCTGGAGGTCCCCGAAGTTCTGCAGGCCTGGCTCGACGAGCCGTCGACCGGCGGTTCCTCGGACGGTTTCACCAAGGCGGCGATCGCGGCCAGCCCAACAGCCGCCGACGAAGAGTCTCGCGTTCCCTTGGTCTCGGTCCCGTTGAACGAAACAACCGTGATGACGCTCACGCCGGCGCCAGAAGTCGTTACACCACCCGCCCCGGTCACGGAGGTCCCCGACACTTCAAGCGAAGGCGCGAACGGGGCCATGGAAGCAACGCTCGCGGCGGCAAGCGCGGTTACTCGCGTCATAGAGCCCTCGCCGTCCACAAACACCGCCATGCCGGACCGCGAAACCGCCGCATCGACGCGGACGGCGGCCGTGCCGCTCCCCGCTCCCACCTCCGCTCTTGTCCCCGGGCCCGCCTCTACCACGCCCGCCTCTACCACGCCCGAGTCCAGCCCCTTGGCGGTGGCGTCACTTCCTCTCGGTGGCGGCGACGTTCCGGGCTTGGTCTCCAGCCCTTCCCCGACGCCCGCCCCCCTAAAAGTCGCCCCTCGGACAAACCCTTCCCCGGATACCGCGACCGCCCAAGAAGCCAACACTTCGCAACAGGCTAGCGTTGGGGGCCCGGACACTTCCATTCCCTCGGTGCCGGATGTGGCGCGATCCCCGAGCTCCGCTCGACAAACCGCCGCGTCGAAGCCGACACGGGTCGTCATAAAGGCCAGCGCCGCGAGTTGGGTGCAGGTTCGGGCGTCCGACTCCACCACCATCATGACCAAGGTCATGCGGGCCGGTGATGTCTATGAAGTCCCCGATCGCGAGGGTTTGAAGCTGTTTACCGGCAATGCCGGAGCGTTGACGATCCTCGTTGACGGCAAACCCGTGCGCCGGATCGGCGGCAATGGCGAGGTGGCTCGCAATGTCGATCTGGAGCCGGATACTCTCGAGAAGCAGGTTAACTAAAGCCGCTCGGGACGATCGACCCTATCGCGGCGCAACGGGTCCCGTTCATCGTCGTCGGATTTTTTCCGTCCGCCTGTTCGCCTCGGCGCCGGTCCCTGATATATAGGGTCTCGACGCGCGCGCCCCTGGAAAACGCGGGAACCCGACCATGAGCATTCGCCCCTATCGAGACATTGAACGTCGCGCCTCCCGGCGGGTCTATGTCGGCGACGTACCGGTCGGCGATGGCGCGCCCATTTCCGTCCAGACCATGACCAATACGCTTACCTCCGACGCCACGGCGACGATCAAGCAGATCGAGGCCTGCGCGGAAGCCGGCGCGGACATCGTGCGGGTATCCTGCCCCGACCAGGACTCGACGGCTGCAATGAAGGAGATCGTCAAGCAATCCCCGGTCCCTATCGTCGCCGATATTCATTTCCATTACCGACGCGCGATAGAAGCGGCCGAGGCCGGCGCCGCGTGCCTGCGGATCAATCCCGGCAATATCGGCAAGGCAGAGAAGGTTCGCGAAGTCGTTCAAGCGGCCCGTGATCATGGTTGCTCGATGCGAATCGGCGTCAATGCCGGCAGCCTGGAGCGCCACCTGCTGGAGAAATACGGCGAGCCCTGCCCCGACGCCATGGTCGAGAGCGCCATGGAGCACGCACGCATCCTGGAAGACAACGACTTCCACGACTTCAAAATCAGCGTCAAGGCCTCCGACGTCTTCCTGGCCGTCGCGGCCTATCAGGGGCTGGCCGAGGCCACCGACTATCCCTTGCATCTGGGTATCACCGAAGCCGGCGGGTTCCGCATCGGCACGGTGAAATCCTCGATCGGCATGGGCATGCTGTTGTGGAGCGGGATCGGCGACACAATCCGCGTCTCGCTCTCCTCCGATCCATTGGATGAGGTCAAGGTAGGCTTCGATATGCTGAAGTCACTCAACCTGCGCCACCGGGGCGTGAACGTGATTTCCTGCCCCTCCTGCGCCCGCCAACAATTTGATGTCATCGAGACCGTTCAGGCCCTGGAAGAAAGACTGGCGCATATCACCACGCCCATGACCCTGTCCGTCATCGGCTGTGTGGTGAACGGCCCCGGAGAAGCGCGCGAGACCGATCTCGGGCTCACCGGCGGCGGCAAGGACGTGCATCAAGTCTATGTCGCCGGCCTGCCCCATCATCGCCTTCGGGACAAGAATGTCGTCGATCACCTCGTCGAGATGGTCGAGAAGAAAGCCGAGGAGATCGAAGCGGCACGTCGCGATGAGGCTTCCGAGGCGCCCGACGATGCAAAACCGGCGAAGAGTGTCGCCGCCGCTTCATGACGTCAGTCGTTTCGGAAGAAACCACCTCGCCGCTAGCCGGCCTGCATGTTATTGGGCTCGACCACCGCACCTGCCCCGATCCTATCCGCGAGGCGGTTTTCGTCGCGGACGCGGAGCTTCCCGAGTTTCTCGAAACATTAAGACAGGTCGGTTTTAGCGAGGCCATGGTGATGTCGACCTGTGATCGGGTTGAGATCCGAGCGATTCATGACGGTACCGACGATGTCGCGGCCAAGGTCGCCGAGGCCCTGACCACGCCCACGCCGATCGAGGCGCGCCAGATCGTGTCCGCGCTCTACCATCACACAGGCGTCGCTGCCCTCACCCACATATTCCGAGTCTCCGCCGCCCTGGAAAGCCAGGTGATCGGCGAACCACAGGTCCTGGGTCAGGTTCGGGCGAGCCACCGTCTCGCGACGAGCCTTGGAATGGCCGGCGCGAGCCTGGAGCCGGTGCTGCGCGCGTCATACACGGCGGCCAAGCGGGTACGCTCCGAGACAGCCATAGCCGAAGGACCGACCTCTCTTGTCGCGGCGGCGATCCGGGTCGCGCGGAGCATTCACGGCGCGCTCTCCGGCTGCCATCTCGCCATGCTGGGCGTTGACGACATCGCGCTGATGATGGGGGCCCAGTTCCAGGAAAATGGCCTCGAATACATCACCATTTCCGACCGCGTGCCCCGCCGGGCGGAGAGGGCCGCGCGAGACTTGTCGGCGCATATCGCGGATTTCGAGACTCGGTCCAAGACCCTTGCGCAGGCCGATATCCTGCTTTGCGCCAACGGTGATGGCCGCTACGCGGTTGACGCCGAAATGCTGCAATCCGCGCTACGCGCTCGGCGCAGGAAACCCATCTTCATCATCGATCTCGGCGTTCCCGCCGATGTCGACCCCGCCGTGGAACGTCTCGACGACGCTTTTCTTTATGACCTAAACGATCTCGAGAACCTGGCGGTCGAGGGCAAATCTGGACGGCAAGCGGCGATCACGGAAGCCGAGCGCATTATCAACGAGGAAATCTCGAGCTACCTCGGCGGGCTCGCGGGTCGCGACGCCGATTCCCTGATCGTCGAACTGCGCGAGGCCGTCGAACGGGAACGGCTCAATCTGCTGCGCGAGAAGCCGTTCGCCAACGTCGAGGAAGCAACCCGCTTGCTCGCGAGCCGATTGTTGCATAGACCTAGCGAGGCCTTGCGGGCATTGGCTTCCGAGGACAAGCTGGACACGACGACCGAAACCTTGATCCGCGCCCTGCTGGTGCCCGACGATCAAAACAAGGGAGAGACCGGTGAGTTTTGAGGCGAACCTTGAGCGAGTCGTGGCACGGCATCGCGAATTGGAGGCAATGCTGTCGGGCGCCAACGAGATGACGTCCGACGATATCGCCCAGGTCTCCAAGGAGCTCGCCGAACTGGCGCCCATCGCCGCCAAAATCAGCGAGCTACGCGCCTTGCAGGATGAACTCGACGAGGCGCTCGCCATGGCGGCGGATAGCGGCGAGGACGCGGACATGCAGGCAATGGCCAAGTCCGAGGTCGCCTCGCTCTCGGATCGTCTGCCGATCTTGGCTCGGGAGGTCGAACGGTTGCTACTCCCACGTGACGAGGCCGACGAGAAGAACGCCATCCTCGAGGTACGCGCCGGCACCGGCGGCGACGAAGCGGCGCTGTTCGCAGCCGATCTTTTTGGCATGTATCAGAAATACGCCCATCTCCGCGGATGGAAATTCGAAGTGATGGAGGTGTCGGAGAACGCCATCGGCGGCTATCGCGAGGCCATCGCGTCAATCGCCGGCCTCTCGGTTTTCGCGCGGCTTAAATTCGAGTCCGGCGCGCACCGGGTGCAGCGTATTCCGGTGACCGAGTCCGGCGGTCGCATTCATACCTCCGCCGCGACCGTCGCGGTCCTGCCCGAGGCCGAGGAAGTCGACATCCAGATCGCCGACAAGGATCTCCGGATCGACATTTTCCGCGCCAGCGGACCCGGCGGCCAATCGGTAAACACCACCGACAGTGCCGTCCGTATCACCCATCTTCCGACCGGAATCGTGGTCTCTCAGCAGGACGAGAAATCCCAGCACAAGAACAAGGCCAAGGCGATGCGTATCCTGCGCGCCCGGCTCTACGATTTCGAACGCAGCCGCGTCGACAGCGAGCGGGCCGAGGAGCGGCGCGGTCAAGTCGGCTCCGGCGATCGCTCGGAGCGCATCCGCACCTATAACTTCCCGCAAGGGCGGGTCACCGATCATCGCATCAATCGTACCGTACACAAGATCGACAAGGTGCTGGCCGGCGAGGCACTGGATGAGCTCGTCGATGCGCTGACCGCCGAAGACGAGGCCGCGCGTCTGGCGACCATGTCCTGACGATGGTCGCTTTTCCCGAGGTGGACACCATCACTATTCGAGACGCACTGCACGACGCGACCCGGCGTTTGATGACCGCCGGTATCCCGCAACCTCAATTGGACGCGCGGCTTCTATTGGCGCATGCGATGAACGCGCCGGGCGAGCGATTTTATGGCCGCGAGGATGCGCCGATGCCGCTCGAACCGCGCGCGGCGTTCGAGGCGGCGGTGCTACGACGCCTCAACAGAGAGCCGGTGTCGAGGGTCCTAGGATCCCGAGGGTTCTGGAGCCTGGAGTTCGAACTCAACGAGGCAACGCTCGATCCTCGACCGGATAGCGAGACCCTCATCGAGGCGGTGCTTGACCACATCGAGCCACGCGAGGCACCGATCCGGGTTCTCGACCTCGGCACCGGAACCGGATGTCTCTTGCTGTCGGTTCTGTCGGAGTTTCCACGGGCCCGAGGAACGGGAGTTGATATCGCGCCGGACTGCGTCGCCATCGCCCGGCGGAACGCCAAAGCCAATGATCTAGAGGATCGCGCTTCCTTCCAGGTCGGCAACTGGGATGACGACCTTGGCGCCATCTTCGATGTGATCTTATGCAATCCGCCGTATATTCCGACATCCGTCGTGCCGACGCTTGAGCCAGAGGTCGCCGTGCATGACCCGCCCCGCGCTCTTGATGGTGGGGCCGACGGTTTGGATTGCTATCGTGACCTGGCTTCTCGATTCAATCGAATTTTGGCCGAGAACGGCCATATATTTCTTGAAATTGGTCACGATCAGCGCTCGGACGTTTCCACGATCATGGCGGCGAGCGGTTTGAGAAACCTATCCACCCGCGCCGACCTCGCCGGCCATGACCGATGCCTGGTGCTCAAAGGCGGCTGATGGCTAGGTTGGTGTTACTTTGCGCTTGGATTGCCCGGCAAACCGGATTATTCTCTGGTTACTGGCACTTGAGGCGATGCCTCTACGGGACAGGCCAGATTTCCGCAAGACAACAAGCATCGGCGCCTTCGAGACAAGGCCCGACCACGCGGATGATAGCGCGGCAAAGAGAGTCTCTTTGCTTGGAAAACGTAACAAAGCGAACGGTTACAAATGAGACAAGGTCCACACAACAAACGTGGGCGGGGTCGTGGCGGTAATAATAACCGACGCTCCGGCACTCCGAACCGCAACCAGACTTTCGATAGCAACGGTCCCGACATTCGGATCCGGGGTAACGCCAATCAGGTGCATGAGAAATATCTCAACCTGGCGCGCGACGCGGCGCAAAACGGCGACCGGGTTCTCGCCGAGAGCTATTTTCAGCACGCCGAGCATTACTACCGCATCATCAGCGCGTTCACCGAGGAAACGGGAGGCGACGCCAACCGCAACCGCGGAAACGGCGTGCACCACAACGCGAACGACGAGGCGCAGGGAAATCATTTCCAGGAGGGCGAGCCCCAGCCGGAATTGAATCTCTCAACGGCCAATGCCGCGCCCGAACAGCCTTCTCCCGCACGGGAACAAACGCAGCCGACTTCCAATGCGACTTCCAATGCAAGTTCGGATGCAGCGGCGGAAGCGCCTGGGGGCGAGGCTACCAGTAGCGAAGCGGCAACGCCGAAAATCGCGGAAGCCGCTCCCGTCGAGGCTCCGACGGCCGGTGAAGACGATGCGCCCCGTCCGGCGCGCCGGCCCTTATCGCTCCGCCGACGCCGCTCTTCCACCGACGAAGCGCCGGCCCCGCGCGCGCCAGCGAGCGAGTCGACCACTCCCGGCGTGACCGTGACCGTCGTCGGAGCGCCGGTGGTTGAGCCGAGCGAGCCCGCGCCGCCACCTAAACCGCGTCGCCGGCCTCGCGCCGCGCCGGCGCCGGTCCAGGCCGAGGAAAACCCGGGGGACTGATTGTCCCCCAGGACACCTTCGGACAATGAGCAAGGCATGATTCAGGTAACGGAGACCTGTTCTCCGACCGACACCGCGCCACTTTCGATGACACTGGCGTAGACACCGCAATCCTCGTGGCCAAAGGCATGCTGCATACTTCGCGGCAGGACCATGTCACGCGTTCCGGTCTCGGGGTCCACGTTGGTCGCCGCGCAACGCCCGGTTCGCTCCTCGACCCGCAGGATCACGCCGCCGACCTGGATGGTTTTTCCGACCCAATCAAACTCGCTCCACGGCGCGATACCGTCGACCAGAATGTTGCCCCGGAAGCGCATAGGGCTGACTGGTTTGCCGACTACCCGGCCCAGATCCCGGGCCGAGGCCGCGTTGATAATCGACACGAACGGAACCTTGGTGTCCGAAAACGGTTGATCCCGACACTCCACGAGCTTCGGCTGACCTCGCGCCTGGGTGCTCATATAGGCGGCCATGAATTGTTCGACGACCGCACGCCCGGTGGGCTCGGTAATCTTTCCCCGGCACACTTGGCGCCCCTTTCTTGAGATCGTCAGAAAGCCACTATCTGGGTCGAACCGCGTACCGAGAGTCGCCAATTTTTCATTGGACATGAGCTGAAGAAAGAAACCCTTCGGCATCCATTCGGGGTTCGCCGGATCGAGACGCTTGGCCGCGCCATGGGCGATCGCGAACCGCCGATCATGCGGGACCGCCTCGCCGGCGCGCAAATCCACGCTATCGAGCGATTCCGCTGACAGTCCCTTTACCGGATAGCGATACAGAGCTTGAACTTTCGCGATCATGATCCCGTAACCTGAATCCAACCGCAAAGCCTGTCAACTCGACCTCCTGCGCCACGATGACGCGGAAAGCCTCGGTTTTCGGGAAATTTCCATTCCACCCTCTTGTGTTGCGAATATACAACACTATATCCGAACCATGCCGCGCCGGATGCCAGTTTCGGGTCCGCGCGCGGTGTCGAGGACTTTGCCGCTCCAAGGCGATACCATAGAGCGACGGTTAGGGTCGCGGTATCATGCTGGAGCGCCAGATCAACCCTGGCGTCGCCGATCCCTGGGGCGCCGACGATCCCACCGGCGACGGTTCGCGGTGGGCATGGGAGTACGAATAGTGGAATTCGAGAAATTTTCCGAGCGGTCCCGCGGTTTCCTGCAAGGCGCCCACACCCTCGCCGCCAATAGCAATCACCAGAGATTGACGCCCGAGCATCTGCTCAAGGTCCTGCTTGATGACAAGGAGGGCATGTGCGCCAAGCTGATCACCCAGGCCGGCGGCGACCCCACCAACGCGCTGCTTGCCGTTGACGCGGAGCTCAGCAAGATCCCCAAGGTCGAGGGCTCGGGCGCCGGCCAGGTCTACGCGTCGGGAGAATTCACGCGGTTGCTGCAACAGGCCCAGACAATCTCGGAAAAAGCCAAGGACAGCTTCATCACCGTCGAGCGCATGTTGCTGGCGCTGACGATGATGCAGGACGCCCCGTCCGGCCGGATTCTGAAGGATAACGGACTGACGCCCCAGGCGCTGAACACCGCGATCAACGATCTGCGCAAGGGCCGCAACGCTGATAGCGCGACCGCGGAGGCCGGCTATGACGCGCTCTATAAATACACCCGCGACCTCACCAAGATGGCTCGCGACGGCAAGCTCGACCCGGTGATCGGGCGTGACGAGGAGATCCGCCGCACCATCCAGGTGCTCTCGCGGCGCACCAAGAATAACCCGGTCCTGATCGGCGAGCCCGGTGTCGGCAAGACCGCCATCGCCGAGGGCATGGCGCTGCGCATCGTCAATGGCGACGTGCCGGAGAGTCTAAAGGATAAGCGCCTTCTAAGCCTCGATCTCGGCTCGCTGATCGCCGGCGCCAAGTTTCGCGGTGAGTTTGAGGAGCGCCTGAAAGCGCTTCTTCAGGAGATCACCCATGCCGAGGGCGATGTGGTGCTGTTCATTGACGAGCTGCACACGCTCGTCGGCGCCGGCGCGGCGGAAGGCGCGATGGATGCCTCCAACATGCTGAAGCCCGCGCTCGCCCGGGGCATGCTGCACTGTATCGGCGCGACCACCCTGGATGAGTATCGCAAGCACATCGAAAAGGACGCGGCGCTGGCCCGGCGTTTCCAGCCGGTGCTGGTCAGCGAGCCGGGAGTCATTGAATCGGTGTCGATCCTGCGCGGCCTGAAGGAAAAATATGAGCT
The DNA here is from genome assembly GCA_016780745.1 of Alphaproteobacteria bacterium. Classification (GTDB taxonomy): domain Bacteria; phylum Pseudomonadota; class Alphaproteobacteria; order Thalassobaculales; family Thalassobaculaceae; genus JADHLJ01. Next base: position 16,413 of record JADHLJ010000020.1, read on the forward strand.
GCATCACGGTGTGCGGATTACCGACAGCGCCCTGGTCTCGGCGGCCAATCTGTCGAACCGCTATATCACCGACCGTTTCCTGCCCGATAAGGCCATCGACCTGATCGACGAGGCGGCGTCTCGGCGGCGCATGCAGATCGATTCCAAGCCCGAGGAGATCGACGAGCTCGACCGCAAGATCATCCAGCTTCGCATCGAGGAGCAGGCGATGATCAAGGAAACCGACATCGCCAGCCATGAGCGCCTCGACAAACTCCAGGACGAGCTGTTTGAGCTGGAGGAGAAGTCCGCCGAGCTGACCGCGCGCTGGAAGGCCGAGAAGGAAACCGTTTCCGACACTCAGAAGGTCCAGGAAAGGCTCGACGAGGCCCGTCACGAGCTTGAGGTCGCCCAACGCGAGAGCAATTACGAGCGCGCCGGTGAGCTGATGTACGCGGTGATCCCGGATTTGGAAAAATCGATCCGCGAGTCCGAGTCCGCGTCCCAGAACCAGATGGTCATGGAAGAGGTGACGCCCGAGGATATCGCCTCCATCGTCTCGCGCTGGACCGGTATACCGGTCGACAAGATGATGGAGGGAGAGCGCGAGAAGCTGCTGGACATGGAGGCCAAGCTGCATGGCCGGGTGATTGGCCAGCACGAGGCGATCTCCGCCGTCGCCAACGCGGTGCGCCGCTCGCGCGCCGGCCTGCAGGATCCGCACCGGCCCATGGGCTCGTTCCTATTCCTCGGCCCCACCGGCGTCGGCAAGACCGAGCTTACCAAGGCTCTGGCCGAGTTCCTGTTCGACGACGAGGCCGCGATGGTCCGCGTGGACATGTCGGAATATATGGAAAAGCACTCGGTCGCCCGGCTGATCGGCGCGCCTCCGGGCTATGTCGGCTATGACGAGGGCGGCGCCCTGACCGAGGCGGTACGCCGCCGGCCCTATCAGGTGGTGCTGTTCGACGAGATGGAAAAGGCCCATCCCGACGTCTTCAACGTGCTGCTTCAGGTCCTTGATGACGGGCGCCTGACCGATGGTCAGGGCCGGGTGGTCGACTTCCGCAACACGTTGATCATCATGACCTCCAATCTCGGTGCCGAGCACTTGGCGGCCCAGGAGGACGGTGCCTCGGTCGAAGAGGTGCGCGAGCCCGTGATGAATGTCGTGCGCGGGGCCCTACGCCCTGAATTCCTCAACCGTCTGGACGAGGTGCTCCTGTTCAGCCGCCTTGACCGCGCCGACATGGCCGATGTGGTAAAAATTCAGCTCGCCCGCCTGCGCGATCTCCTGGAGGACCGCAACATCTCGATCAATCTCGACGATGAGGCGATGCAATGGCTGGCCGACGCGGGCTATGACCCGGTCTATGGGGCCCGACCACTAAAGCGGGTGATCCAGCGGGCCCTGCAGAACCCGCTCGCCAACAAGATCCTGGAGGGCACCATCACAGAGGGCACCCTCGTCGAGGTCACGACCCGCGACGGAGCGCTGCTGATCAATGGCGGCGAGGCGGCGGGCACCGCCCTCACCCAAGGCGAGGCTGCGGACTAAGCGAGGTAGAATGCATTGGACGGGTATTGGGGGGCTTTCCCTTGGAAAGGGAAATAGCCCCCCGACACCGGCACCATGCTTCGGTTCGACCGGATCGGTTCCGTTGCTCTCTTGGTCAAAAACCAATTATAAAACGACAAATTACTCCACCCTACAGATAAATAACCATCTTTATTTTCGAGATTCAAAATTAATATTAAATAAATATAAAAACTGGAACCTTATATGAAGATAGTACATTATTTTTTATAATTATGGATAGAAAAAAATTCATAAAATCAAATAAAAATAAACTCCAATTAATTTTTATACAAATAACAAAGAAATACAAATAATAAATAACTTGACTAAAATTTCTATTCGTACGAATAATTATTTCATCAACCACGAAGATCTTGAAATCAACTTGCCGTGAGCGTGATTTCCAGGCCATCCATACGTGATTGGCGCATCCGCCATCAATGAAAGTTGTCGACTTGAGTAACAAAGACTCCGCCGAACATTTCAATTTCAAACACAGGATTTTCCAGATCCCGGGGAATCATTTCGCATTGTCGGCCTCGGATCAGCAGCCGGTTTTGCTTATGGATGTTGGGGAACACGCGGCGGCGATAACCTTCGAGGCGCTGCGGCAGGAATTTGACCTGGATCCCGACGGCGAGGATTCAAATCTACTGGATCTGGTTGCCCAGGGGTTGAAATACGTTCGGGATATACGCCCTGGCGACACGATCCCGCGCGAACTATTGGATGGATCGGCGAGCTGGACCGTGGATGAGCGGCACCGCGAGCGCGCGAAGAACGGCTTCATGTTCAGGATCGCCATTCTGGGCGCACCGGATGGAGGGATCACCAAGGCCCCGGACAATATCGGCGCGTTCCTCGAAAGCGCCGAGGGTAAGATGTTTGTCCAAACCGGGCTGGACCTTATCGGCCAGAAAATTGGACTCGGCGAAGGCCGCGCGCCCACCGTTGCCCAGCATGCCGACCAGATCATGCGCGAACTTGCCTATATCGAAGGCCTTCGGGAGCGCTATGTCCATGCCTCGCGCATCGTGGAGAAGCTAGACCAGATCGCGCATCATCATTCCTCCGAACGTCATTTCGTCGATGAAATCAATCGTTGCAAGATCCTGATGGAACCACCGGTGAAAAACTTTCGTGGTGACTTCCTGGATGTCGACACCCGCATGAAACAGGTCGCCGAAGCCTTGAAGGCCGTCGACACGCAGGTCGCCTTCATTCGCGAAACCCGCGATAAACTGCACCAGAAAATGCTCATCTGGGATGAGCTAATCGAGAAATGGGACTTCAAGATCGAAGGCAAGACCAAATACAATCGCCAGGTGGTGCAGATGACCTACCAGTTCGTCGCGCAATACTTCCCGCAGAATGTCGACTGGATGTAGCACGTCGACCGGCTGCCCGCCGCGCCGCCAACCGGCCCCCTTCCCCTTGCGTTTCACGGCGGGCTCGACAACACTGAGGGCTCTTTCCCTCGAACATCGCTCCCAAGAGGCCCCCATGAACGTCGCCGATCTCGTCACCCGCTTCTCCACCGCCGTCGCCGACCAGCCGGAGGAATATGCCCATAAGGCCGTGGTTCAGGTGATGAACGACTTGAAGAGCGATCTGAAGGGCGTCGAGAACGCGCTCGACTATCTCACGGGCTCCGGCGGCAACGCGCTGCAGGCGTTCTATCGGGCTCCGAATTTGAGCCTGCTCAAGGTCCGTTTCCCCGATGGCCGGCGCACCCCGCCCCATAATCACGGTACCTGGGCGGCGATCCTGGTGCTCGCGGGCTCGGAGAGGAATTCGCTGTATACACGCAACGACGACGGCTCTCTCACCTATGAACGCTCGGTGGACCTGGAGGCCGGCTCGGTCTTCTTCATGCCCGCCAGGGCCGTCCATGTCGCCGAATGCACCAGCGACACCCCGGCCCTCGGCTTGCACGTCTACGGCGCTAATGTCCTCGGCGTGGAACGCCAGATGTGGGATCCGGACACGGTCGCCGAACACCCACTCGACTGGTCGAAATATGAAGGCTTCGCCCAACGCGCGTCGGCGGCCAGCAAGGCGCCGCTGACGTAAGGATCTCCGCATAAGGTTGATCTCGTCGTCGCGCTCGTTTTTCACGTCAACGAGAGAATGCCTGGTGACTTTGAAACTCTGACCGGGGCTAAGGAAATAGAGGCTTAAAAGGATGATTTAGTATTCGAGAACCTTCGCCCACAAGCCGTGTCAAACAACCCCGATAAACGCCACGGAGACGCGCCATGCCCCGGGACTTGCTGACCGAGATATCGATCCCCGCCTGTCATGGCCGCGCCGTCGAAGTGCGCAAGGGCCAGGTACTGCGGATCGAGTTGACCGAAGGCAAGCAGGTCGGCGACTGCGCGTTCTTCAACCTGCATGACTTCAAGGAGTGGTTTCATGTCGGTCAGACCTGGGCGACCAATGTGATGCTCGGCCACGGGACCGCGAAACGGTTCAAATACTTCTACTCCAAGCCGCCACGCGACAACGTGATGTTCACGGTGCTGGAGGATACCTGCGGCAACCATTTCGGCTCCTGCGGCGGGCGGTGCAGCGGTGGGCTCTACAAACTGCGCGACGGCTTGACCGACCATCGCCATTGCCAGGGCAACCTGGAGGAAGCGCTGGCGCCCTGGGGCGTGACCGGGGACGATATCGGCGATTGCTTCAATGTGTTCATGAACGTGGAAGTTCACGGCGATGGCGGCTTTACTATCCATCCGCCGACCGCCGACAAGGGCGACTATATCGATCTGCTGGCCGAGATGGATATCCTGGCCGGCGTCTCAGCCTGTCCTCGCGAGGGCGCGCCGGTCAATGACGGGGTGCCGAAAGCCATGGGATTGAAAATCTTCGCGGGCGCTTGACGCCTTTAACCCATCACCGCGTCGAGGCGCTCCAGGAGCGAGGTGATATCCTCCCAACGATATAGCACT
>JADHLJ010000021.1 GCA_016780745.1 Alphaproteobacteria bacterium
GAGGTGGTCAGCCTTACCCGGGGAGCGGCGGTGATTTTCGCGGTAAACGAGCGCCCGGTTCAAGGAACACGGGGCACCTATCGGGTATCAATGCGACACGGCGTCAGTCGTCTTGCTTCTGGGCGTCGTTACACGCTGGGCGTGATCTTTCACGACGCGCAATAGCGATGCCGCCTGGACCGATCGCCCTAGGTGGGCCAGCGATGGTGTGAACATAGCGCGAAGGTGTTATGCGCCAAGGTCTCGATAAACGCGCCGGTGTCGGCATCGCGGAATTGATACCCGAGATCGGATAGAAGCTCTTTAATCTTCTCACTGTCACGGCTCGTTTCGAAAAGAATGATCGGAAGACTGGTGGCGAGCATCTCACGCGCTCCGGACAACACATCCAATTCATAGCCCTCGACATCGATTTTGATAATGTCCGGCGACGGACGGCTCGCGGCCTCCGTGTCGAGCGTGGTTACCAGCACATCCAGCGTTTCAGGTGTCGCGTTGAAATGCCGTTCCACGAAAACGCTTTCATCCTCGGACGTCGCGAGAGCACCGGTCGCGCCCGTGATTTCGTCCCGCTTAAACGCCGCCGTCCCGACCTCGGCGCTTACCGCGCAAGGGCGGATCTCGGCCCGCGCTTCTAGCGCGTTTACCGACACGGTTTTTTGAAGCGCCGCCAGATTGTCGGGGTCTGGTTCGTAAAGCACGGTGCTTCGGCTGTCGTTCGCGGAGATGAAGGTAAATCCGTATAGACCTACATTGGCGCCGACATCCCAGAACACCCGGGCGTCGTTCTCGCCGGCCAGACGTTCGAACCACTTCAGCGTCTCGGCCTCATGCAGGGAGCGTCCGAGAACCATGTTGAAATTCTTCAGGAAATATCCCGCGATCGGAAAGGCGACTCCCGCGACCCGCATCATTTTCAGGCGATCGAAACGCGCACAGAATGCCCGAAACATCTGGCTTTTACGAAGGTGGTGAAGCGGGTGAAACCGGCGCCGGATCGTATCGAGAACGCTCATGTTTTAGTATCCGCTCAAACCAAGAGGAGCCCGGATTGCCCGGGCTCCTCAACCGGTGTTTCTCGCTTGATCGTCAGACGACGCCGAAAGCCAGCATCGCGTTGGCGACCTTCTTGAAACCGGCGATATTGGCGCCGGCGACATAGTTGCACCAGCCGTCCTTCTGAGTGCCATCCTCGGCGCAGCGCGCGTGGATGCCGGTCATGATATCACGCAGCATGTTGCGCAATTCCTCGTTGGTCCAGGAACGGCGCTCCGAGTTCTGGCTCATCTCCAGGCCCGACATGGCGACGCCGCCGGCATTGGCAGCCTTGGCCGGTCCGAACAGAATCTTGGCGTTCAGGAACTGATGGATGCCGTCGATATGGGTCGGCATGTTCGCGCCCTCGGCCACGCCGATGATCCCGTTGGCCAGCATCGTGCCGGCTTCATCGGACGAGATCTCGTTCTGGGTCGCGCAGGGCATGGCGAGATCCGCCGGAACACCCCAGGGGCGCTTGCCCTCGTGATAGGTGGCGTTCTTGAAGTGATCGGCATACTCACTGATCCGGCCCCGGCGGTTGTTCTTGAGGTCCTTGACCCAATTGACCTTCTCAAGATCGATCCCGTCGGGGTCATGGATGAACCCACCGGAATCCGAGAGCGTCAGAACCTTGCCGCCACGATGGTTGATCTTGTCGGCGGCGAAGGTCGCCACGTTGCCCGAACCCGAGATCAGCACCGACTTGCCGCGAACACTGTCGCCCTTGGTCTTTAGCATCTCATCCAGGAAGTAAGCCGCGCCGTAACCGGTGGCCTCGGGCCGCATTTCGCTGCCGCCATACTCGATGCCCTTGCCGGTCAGCACGCCGGTGAACTGGTTGGTGATCCGCTTATATTGGCCGAACATATAGCCGATCTCGCGGCCGCCAACGCCGATATCTCCGGCGGGAACGTCCACGTCGGCCCCGACATGGCGATACAACTCGGTCATGAAGGACTGACAGAACCGCATCACCTCGCGATTGGTCTTGCCCTTGGGATTGAAGTCCGCGCCGCCCTTGCCGCCGCCGATCGGCAGACCGGTCAGCGAGTTCTTGAAGGTCTGCTCAAAGGCCAGGAACTTCAGGATCGACTGGTTCACCGAGGGGTGAAAGCGCAGGCCGCCCTTATACGGGCCGATCGCGTTGTTGTTCTGCACCCGATAGCCGCGGTTGACCCGGATGTTGCCCTCTTCATCTTCCCAGCAGACCCGGAAGGAGACCACGCGGTCCGGCTCGGCCATGCGCTCGAGCATCTGCAGGTTCAGATAGATCGGATGATCCTGCATCCAGGGAATCACATCCGCCGCGACCTCGCGAACGGCTTGGTGAAACTCAACTTCGCCCGGGTTCTTGGCCTCGACGCCTTGCATAAAGGATTCAAGATCGGTAGCTCTTTGCGCGCACATGGTGCCCCCTCCCTAATTTTGATCCGGATTTTCCAGCGAATCTCCGTATTGCCAAGATCTTGAACCGCGCGGGTTGTTGAAACAACCGCAAATTCCTTGCGTTGTGTGAGAACCGTCACCCTTCAACGCCAAATCAGCGTCCGATGGCCACGCATGGCCGCCGCGGATCGGCGCCGCCGGACAGCAAGCCGGTCTCGGGGTCGGAAACGATCGTGCAAACCGCGCCGGCCTTCCAGACGATTTCCGGCCATTCCTGAACATCGTGGCCGATGGCACGCAGGCTCTCCCTGGTTTCCGGGGCGACCCGGCTTTCGATACGCAAGACGTCCGGGAGTGCCAGATGCGGCTCAAAGCTGTCGGGATAGCTGTAGGTGGCGAAGCGCGGCGCCTCGACCGCGTCCTGGGGCTCCATCCCGAACTCGGTGATGTTGAGCAGCACCTGCAGCATTGCCTGGCATTGCACGTCCGCGCCCGGCGTTCCGAAGGGGATGAGCGCGCCGTCGGCGGTTTCGGCGATCGCCGGGTTGGGGGTCAGGCGCGGGCGTTTCCAGGGCGCGACCGCTGAGGGATGGCCTTTGACCGCCCAGTTCTGCGAGCCGCGCGAGGACGGGGTGATGCCCCAACCCGGCGTGACCGGAGAGGTCGCCGATCCGTCGCTTGGGGTGATCGAGGCGACCAGGCCGTCGGAATCCACGACGCAGGTATAGGACGTGTCCTGACCCACCGCCATCTCGCGATCGGTTTCGGCGACGCCGCCCCAGAGGTCTTCACCGCGCAACACCGCGTCGGGCCGGATCATTGCCAGGCTCTCGGCGGCATGGGCGCGCGACAACAGATGATCGAGCGGGACATCGACGAATTCCGGATCGCCGATATGCAGCTCCCGGTCGGCGAAAACCAGTTTGATCACCTCGGTCAGGTGGTGGATGTATTCCGGCGAGTTATGCCCCAACGCGCCGAGATCCGCGCCGTCCAGAAACGACCAGAGCTGGGCCATGCTCGGCCCTTGGCACCAGGCGCCGCAGGCATGCAGGGTGACGCCGCGATGGGTGACCGAGATCGGCGCCTCGATGCCGACGCGAAAGTCGGCCATGTCGGCCATGGTCATCCAGCCGCCGTTCTCCTCGTGATAGCCGACCAGCGCCCGGGCGATATCGCCCTTGTAGAAGGCGTCGCGCGCGGCAGCGAGGCCGGCGAGGCGCCCGCCACCCGAGGCCGCTTCCTCGTCCGCCATGTATTGAAGAGCCCTGCCGAGATCCGACTGCACGAAGATATCGCCGACCTTGGGAGGTTTGCCGTTCGGCAGATAGATCGCGCTATTCGAGGGCCAGCGGCGGTAGTTGTCCTCGTTCTCGGCGATGGTCTGGGCCATCAGCTCATGCATGATGAAGCCGTCGCGCGCGGCCTGGAGCGCGCCCTGGACAACCTCGCCGAAGCGCATGGTCCCGTATTGCTCGAGCGCGGTGATATAGGCGTCGGGCGCGGCGGGAACCACGTTTCGCAACACCCCATGCGGCACATGGCCGTCATGCTCGCGAATCAGCAGATCGATATTGGCGGCGCGGGGAAAGCGCCCGACCCCGCTGATCGTTGTCACTTCTCCGGTCGGCTGACGCACCATGATCGGCGCAACGCCGGCGATGTTGACCAGATCGCTCTGCACCACGCCCAGGGTCATGGCGCTGGCCACCGCCGCGTCGACCGCGTTACCACCGGCCTCCAGGATCGCGTAGCCGGCCTGGGCCGCCAATCCGTGACCCGCCGCCACCATGTGGGTGTGACCGTGGGTTGTCTCGCGATACCGGCCCATCATCGCCTCCTTCAAGATCTACTCGCTGATATCAACCGCCGCCGCGTGGACGACTTTCGCGCATCATGCCATGGTCGATGCAAACAGGCGATGCGGAGGTTGTAATGGGTGATCAAGGAAATGATCCGTCGGGTCTTCCCGCGGCGGTGGCCAAGGCCGTGGGGCCGGAACGGGCCAGGAAGGCGGGAGACGCGGCGCGGCTCGCGGTCGGCCGCCTGGATCGCGATAACCATTGGACCCAGGAGCCGGCCCATGTCTATCGCGCGGCCAGTTGGTCCGCTTCCGACAAGGGAGGCGACCAATGAGCGAGATGTATTGGCTGGAGGCCGGCGAGGCGGCGCGCCTGATCGCGGCCAAGAAACTGTCGCCGGTTGAGCTGACCAAGGCGCTCCTGGCACGGATCGAAAAATACGACGGTGGTCTGAACGCGTTTCTGACATTGCGACCGGAGCAGAGCCTGGCCGACGCCAAGGCCGCCGAGGACGCGGTGATGCGCGGCGATGATCTCGGCCCGCTGCACGGCGTGCCCTATGCGCTAAAGGACATCATCGACGCCGAGGGATGGCCGACGACCGCGCATTCGAGACTGCTGGCCGACAATGTCGCCACCGCCGACGCGCCGGTGACCGCCAAACTGCGCGCGGCGGGCGGTATTTTGATGGGCAAGCTGTCGACCCATGAATTCGCGCTAGGCGGGCCGTCATTTGATCTGCCTTGGCCGCCGGCCCGCAACGCCTGGGGCCGAAACTACTCGCCGGGCGGGTCCTCCAGTGGTTCCGGCGCGGCGGTGGCGGCGGGTTTCGTGCCGATCGCGCTCGGCTCGGACACGGGCGGCTCGGTGCGCAACCCCGCCTCGATGAATGGTTTGCTGGGGATGAAGGCGACCTATGGTCGAGTCAGCCGACGCGGGGTGGTGCCGCTGTCCTTCAGTCTCGATCATGTCGGCCCGCTCACCCGGACCACGGCGGATAACGCGCTGGCGCTTTCGGTGATCGCCGGTCATGACCCCCAGGACCCGGGCAGCGCGGAGCAACTGGTCTCCGACATGGGTGGCCAGTTGGGGCGCGGCGTCAAGGGCCTCAAGATCGGGGTGATCCGGCATTTCTACACCAAGGATCTGATCGCCGATCCGGAGACGACCGCGGCGATCGAGGCGGCGATCAAGGTGCTGGAAGGTCTCGGCGCGGAAATTCGCGAGATCGAGACCAGGCCGCTTGCCCAATACGCCGCCTGCAATCGGGTGATCCTGTTGTCCGAGGCCTGCGCCATTCACGAGAAATGGATCACCGAGCGCACGGAAGATTACGGCGCGCTCCTGCTCGGGCGCTTGCTGCCGGGCATGGCCTATAGCGGTGTCGACTATGTCCAGGCGACCCGCACCCGGGCCCGCTATGCCGCCGAGTTCAACGAGCATTTCAACAGCCTCGACGCGGTGGTCACGGTCAACAACATGGAGCCTGCCTTCCTGATCGAGGATTTCGAAGCCGGCGAGAAACACTATCCCCGCCAGGCCCGCACACCCTTCAACGTCACCGGCAACCCAGCGGTCGCGGTCCCCACCGGCTTCAGTTCCTCCGGCCTGCCGCTCTCAATGCAGATCGTGACCGGTCAGTTCGACGAAGCCATGGGCTACCGCATCGCGGCGGCCTACGAGGCGGAGACGGGATGGACGGGCAAGCACCCGGATCTGGATGTAACGGCGGTGGTTTGATGTTGAGGGTTTAAAGGACCCCATTCCTTCACCGTCGCGCCGGCGAACGCCGGGGCTTTGGGGAAACGGTGTCGAGCCCTTGTTTTCACAGGGACGACGGGTGAGGTGGCTGAAATCGGGATTCACGCATTATCGCGTTTTCTCGATCAAAACCCAGTCACCGAAACCGCGCCGGTGCCGCCGCGTTCCAGATAAGCGGAGATCCGGCGCCGGAACAGCGCCACATGGTCGTGCGCGAGCCGTTCCGCCTGGGCGCCGTCTCCGGCTTGGATCGCGGCGATCATGGCGTTGTGCTCGTCGGTAACCGAGCGCATATGCGGCTCGTATCCCCGGTCGGCGGCGTCGTGGACGGAGAAGCTGAGCGCCATGTAGCGCATGCCTTCGACGAGAATGCGGGTATAGGCGTCGGCGAGATGCGGGCTGTGGGCGGCCCGCGCGACGGCTTGGTGGAAGGCAAGGTTCGCTTCCACGGAGTCCAGGGACGCGGGTTCCGACAGCACGGTGTCGTAGCGCGCCTGCGTGTCCCCGATCGCCACGAGATCAGTGTCGGAACGGCGCTCGGCGGCAAGGCGCGTGACCGCGCGCTGCAAGAGATCCAGCGCTTCCAAATATCCGGGAAAGCCCGCGAGATCCAGCGGCTGAACCGTCGCTCGGCGATTGCGGCTCAGCACCACCAGTTTCTCCGAAGCCAGGCGGATCAACGCCTCGCGTACCGGGGTCCGGGAAACCGAGTAACGCGCGGAGAGCATGGACTCATCGAGTTCCTCGCCCGGCGCGATGACCAGCGAGAGGATATCGGCGCGCAGATGCGAATGCACGAAATCGGCGTTCTGGCCTTTGCCGGGCCGGGTATCGCCAGCATGATTGGCCAATGCGGATTGAGGGCTTTCCTGGTTCATGAATCTTGTATACAACAAAAATACAAAATCTGACCAGAGGAACGGGCCCATGTGGTTTATTGGCGTTGATGTCGGCGGTACCTTCACGGATTTTCACGCGCTGAACACGGCGGATGGGCGGGTTGAGCTGCATAAGACGCCCTCGACGCCGGATGATCCGTCCCGCGCGATCCTCGACGGGCTTGGCGCGTTGATGGCCTCGGCGGGGATCAAGGCGGATGAGATCGGGCGGCTGGCCCATGGCACGACGGTGGCGACCAACACGCTGATCCAGCGCAAGGGCGCGTCGGTGGCGGTGATCACCACCGAGGGTTTCAAGGATTTGCTGGAGATCGGCCGCCAGATCCGTCCGAAGATGTATGACATGAAGGCGGATCATCCGCCGCCGCTGGCGCCGCGCCACATGCGGTTCGAGGTGAACGAGCGGATCGGCGGCAAGGGTCAGGAGATTCGCCCGCTGACCGAGGAGGGCATCAACGCGGTGGTCGACGCGGTCGCGGGGGTCGAGACCGATGCCTGCGCGGTGTGTCTGTTGTTCTCGTTCCTGGCGCCGGATCATGAGCGGCGTATCGGCGCCGCCCTGCGCGAGCGGCTACCGGACATCGGAATCTCACTCTCTTCGGAGGTGCAGCCGGAGTTTCGCGAGTATGAGCGTTTCTCGACGACCCTGCTGAACGCGTATCTGCAGCCGGTGATCGGGCGCTACATGAAGACCCTGGGCCGACGTTTCGCCGAGGTCGCGCCGAAGGCTCGCCTGGGCATCAACCAATCCAGCGGCGGCCTGATGTCGGTGGAGCGGGCGGGCGACATGCCGATCCGCACCGCGCTTTCCGGACCGGCGGCGGGCACGGTTGGCGCGATCCATCAGGCGGCGCTGGCCGGACGACCCGATGTCATCACCCTCGACATGGGCGGGACCAGCGCCGACGTGGCCTTGATCCAGGGTAACGAGGCCGGGATCGGCTATGACCGTAATGTCGCGGGCTTTCCGATCCGTCTGCCGATGATCGACATCCACACGGTCGGCGCCGGTGGTGGCTCGATCGCCTGGTTCGACCGGGACGGCTTGATGAAGGTCGGCCCGTTGAGTGCCGGCGCCGAGCCCGGACCCGCCTGTTATGGCCGTGGCGGCACCGAGCCGACGGTGTCCGACGCTAATCTGGTGCTGGGGCGGCTTCCCGATTCCCTGATCGGCGGAGCCATGCGTTTGGACGTGGAACTGGCGCGTCAGGCGATCCAGCCGACCGCCGATCGTCTTGGGTTCACGGTGGAGAAAACCGCGCTCGGCATTCTCGGTATCGTGGTCGCCAACATGGTGCGCGCGGTGCGCTCTATCTCGGTGGAGCGCGGTCATGATCCGCGTGACTTCGCGCTGATGGCATTCGGCGGGGCCGGTGCCCTGCATGCCGGCGACGTGGCCCGAGAGTTGGAAATGCGCGAGATCATCGTGCCGCCGGCGCCGGGAATTCTCTGCGCCCAAGGCCTGGTCGTCTCGGACCTGAAGGAAGATTTCGTCGCGACCCGCCGGCTGCCCTATGACGCGGAGACCTTGGCGGCGGTGGCCGGCGATCTCGCGGATCTGCGCGGGCGGGCCGAGGCCTGGTTCGCCGAGGAGGGGATCGCGATGGCGGATCGCTCGCTCCGGATCGCCTTCGACATGCGTTACGTGCGCCAGAATTTCGAGCTGACCGTGCCCTGGGTCGAGATCGAGGGCGGTGTCGAGCCGGACATGTCTTCGTTGGAGGCGTTGCGGGCGCGGTTCTACGAACTCCATGAGCGCACATACGGGCACTATACGGAAACCGACCCGATCGAGATCGTGAACATCCGGGTCGCCGCCGTCGGTCGCACCGCGCCGGAGCAAAAAGCCATCGCCGGTGAGGCGAGCTCCTCCGAGCCGAGCCCGATCGGTTCGCGCGCCGTCTGGTTCGCGGCGGAGGCGTCGGTCGAGACTCCGGTCTATGAACGCGCCAGCCTGTCCGCCGGCCAATCGGTGCGCGGCCCGGCGGTTGTCGAGCAACTCGATGCACTGACCGTCATTCACCCCGGCGATCTGGCCCGGGTCGACGCGCATGGCAATCTGATCATCGAAGTGGGGGCCTGAGCCATGACCACGTCACGGACCGAGAACATCCCGAGCCCGGATCCCGTCACCACGGAGATCATGTCCAACGCCCTGCAATCGGTGGTGGACGAGGCCTTCATCGCGCTGATGAAAAGCGCCTATTCGACCAACATCAAGGAACGGCACGACCATTCCTGCGCCATTGTCGATCGGCGCGGCAAACTGGTGACCCAGGCCTATAACAGCATCCCGGTCCATGTGGCCTCGGTGCTTGGCCAGATGGAGGCGTTGCTCAAGAAATATGATCTCTCGGAGATCCACGAGGGTGACATCTTCGCCGCAAACGACCCGCATGAAGGCGGCGGCACGCATCTGCCGGATGTCAGTCTGGCCAAGCCGGTTTTCGTCGATGGCGAGTTGTTGGGCTTCGTGTGCAATATCGCGCATCACGCGGATATCGGGGGCATGTCCCCGGGCTCCATGGCCGGCGGGATGAGCGAGATCTATCAGGAAGGTCTGCGCATTCCGGTCATCAAGCTGTTCCGGCGCGGCACCTTGGATCAGGATCTGTTCGATATCCTGCTGTTGAATGTCCGGGTGCGGGACGAGCGGCGCGGCGACTACAACGCCCAGTTCGCGGCCCTCAATCTCGCCGAGCGCCGGCTTCAGGATATCGCCGCCAAAAACTCGGCGGCCCTGGTCGCCAAGGTGTTCGAGGAGATCATCACCCGCACCGGACGACGCATGGCCGATGCCATCGCGGGTATTCCCGACGGCGTCTACACCTTCGAGGACGTCATGGATGACGACGGGCGCGAGGCGATCAACGTGCCGATCAAGCTGACCGCCACGATTGATGGCGAGCGGGCGATCTTCGATTTCACCGGCACCTCGCCGCAGACGCCTGGCAATATCAACATCCCGCTGCATGGCACCAAGGCCGCGGTCTGTTATTGCTTGAAGGCGATGCTGGACCCGGAGATCCCCAACAATCACGGGGTTCTGGACGCGGTCGAGGTCACCGCCCCGCCAGGGACCATGCTGAGCTGTGTCGCGCCGGCCTCGGTGGCGTCGCGGGCGCATACCTCTCAGCGGATCATCGACGTGGTCATCGGCGCCTTGGCAACGCCCTTACCCGAGGCCGCGGTCGGCGCGGCGAACGGCGCCAACTCCATGGCGGTCTTCGCCGGCAGTGATCCCGATACCGGGGAGGCCTATGTCTATCTCGAAACCCTGGGCGGCGGCTTCGGTGGGCGCAACGACCGGGACGGCAAGGACGGAGTCCAGGTGCATATCACCAACACCTCCAACCTGCCGGTCGAGGCGATCGAGATGGAATACCCGCTGCTGGTCGAAAGCTATGGCCTGATTCAGGATTCCGGCGGTGCCGGAAAGTACCGGGGCGGCATGGGCCTGCAACGGGTGGTCCGGCCTTTGGGGCACACCTGCATCTTTAACGGTGTTGGTGAACGATTCCGTAACCAGCCTTGGGGCATCTTCGGTGGAAAGCCTGGCGCCAGCGGGAGCTTCTGGTTGATGGAGGACGACAAGGCCACACGTCAACTGGCCCATAAGCCGCCGGACATGGAACTGCACCCGCATCAGGCCGTCGTGGTGAATACCCCGGGCGCCGGCGGCTATGGCGATCCCGCCGAACGGGAGCCGGCCGCGGTTGCCGATGACCGCGCTTCGGGCAAGTTCAGCGAGGCTTATATGACCGAGCATTACGGCCCCGCGCCCAAGGAATGATCGCCAGCGAACCCCGGACGCGCGCGCGCCCAGGGCGGCGCGCGGTGGTTGAGGCCGCGATCCCTCCAGCGTAGGCTCGCGGCATGTACAAGAACCGGCGACACTTTGGCGCGACTGGATTGGCGGTCGTTGTCGCGATGACGACGGCAGTGGTGGTGGCGTCTGAATCCGCCTGGGCCCAGACGGGTGAACAGGCGGCGGAACCAGCGATCGCGCGGGGTGACTACTTCGTCCTGGGATTGATCGTGTTTTGCGGTGCGCTTTTGGTGTTGTTGCTGCGCCAGAGCGGTCGGACCCGGGACGCGGCGCTCCAGGCGCGTGACTCCCGTCGCGGGCTCGAGGCGCGGGATCTGGTCCTATCGTCCGATCGCGTATCGGCCTTGTTCTTCGAAACCGACCCCCGGTCCTTGACCGGCGCGCGGATCTCCCGGGCGACCCCCGCTCTGCGGCGCCAACTGGCGTTGCCGGAAGCCGCGACCAATGACGGCGGGGACGACGGCGAGGCCGTGCTGAACGCGTTTGACGATGAATCGACGGCGGTCTTGCGAGATCGGCTCGCGGCGCTGCGGGCCGGCGGTGTGGGTTTCGAAGTTGACATAGGCTTGCGAGACGGCAATCGCGTTCTCGCGGTTTCCGGCGAGCGGATTGTGTCCGACGCGACGGGCGCCAATGTCGATGTCCTGTGGTTCAAGGACACGCTCGAGCGAGATCTGCACGCGCGGCGGGACCTGTTCGAAACCGCGCTTTCAACCCTCGCGATGCCGGTCTGGACTCGCCGCTCGGACCTGGAACTGGATTATCGAAATCCCGCCGCCATCGCGCTGGTGGGCGCTGAAGACCCGTCCGAGGCCGTTGCGCGTCGCGCTCTCGCGACCAACCGACCGCAAAGCGAGAGCGTTCGCATGGTGGTCGCCGGGGATCGTCGGTTGTTTGAGTTTTCCGAGACGCCGTTATTGGATGAGTCCGGCACGCTCGGATGGGCCATGGACGTCACCGCGCTTGAAGCCACTCAATCCGATCTCGCCCGATTGGTGGCGGCGCATGAGGAGGTTCTGGAGGAACTCTCGACCGCGATCGCGATTTTCGGACCGGACAAACGATTGGGTTATTTCAACACCGCGTTTACGCGGCTTTGGAAAGTCGAAACCGAACTCTTGCGTGGCGAGCCGACGGTAAGCGAGTTTCTGAACCTGCTGCGGGAACGCCGTAGACTGCCGGAACAGGCTGATTTCGCCGCCTTTCGTGATCAGTGGAACGCGATGTTCATGGGGCTGATCGACCCGCGGCAGGAGTTGCTGTTCCTGCCCGACGAGACCACCTTGCGAATGCTGGCCGCCGCCCATCCCAATGGCGGTTTGCTTCTGACCTTCGAGGATGTAACGGACCGTCTGGTTCTAGAGCGTTCCTACAACATCTTGAGCGCGGTGCAGCGCGAGACCATCGACAACTTGAACGACGCGCTGGCGGTATTCGGCAGTGATGGGCGCCTGAAGTTGTTGAACCCGCGCTTCAGCACGCTTTGGCGCTTGCCGGCGGACCTGTCCGATAGCGAGCCCCATGTTTCCGAGGTTCTTGAATTGATGCGTCCCAGCCTCGCCGATAGTGATGACTGGCTAAGGTTCCGGGATGATTTCTCGCGCAGTCTCGCGAGCCGGGCCGGCGATACCGGAAAAGTCGAGCGATTGGACGGATCGGTCCTTGATTACGCGCTGGTGCCTTTATCCGACGGCGCGACACTGGTGCAGTACTGGGACGTCACGGATTCGATCCGCATCCAACGCGCCCTGCAAGAACGCGCCGAGGCGCTTGAACAGGCCGATCGTCTGAAAAGCGAGTTCATCGCCAATGTCTCTTATGAACTGCGCACGCCGCTGAACGCGATCATTGGGTTTTCCGAGCTGCTGAAAATGCAGGTCGTGGGTCCGATGAACGCCAAGCAAATCGACTACGCCGAGTCGTTGATCGCCGCCTCCACCCGGTTGGTGACACTGGTCAACGATATCCTTGATTTGGCCTCGATCGAGGCGGGTTATCTGGAGTTGGATCCAGCCCGGGTGGACGTCCGGACGTTGTACGAGGAATTGATGGTGCTCGCGCAAGAGAGATCGCGCTCACGGAACATGGTGCTGGAGGCGAATGTCGCGCCGGATAGCGCCGTGGTGGTGGCCGATCCAGTGCGACTCAAGCAAGCGCTTTTCAATCTCGTTTCCAACGCGCTTCAATTCACCCCGGGTGATGGACGGATTTTGCTGACCGCGCGCCGGGAAGCCGGGGCTACGGTGTTGGAGGTGTCCGATACCGGGGTCGGAATTCCCGACGATATCCGAACCCGTGTGTTCGAGTCCTTTGAAAGGGGGGCGTCAATGGGGCGCTCTACCGGAGCGGGGCTCGGTTTGGCGCTGGTCGAGCGGCTCATACGACTTCATGGCGGCGAGGTAACATTGCGCTCCGATGTTGGACTGGGGACGGTGGTTTCGTGTTGGTTGCCGGATCGGCCCGAGCTATCCGAACGGGCCGCCGGCGACGTCGAGGTCTCCGCTCCCCCGTCGACTTAGGTTCGCGAGAGGATCGACATGCGGAATGATCTTAATCTCGATGCTCTGGTGCCGGTCGCCGAGGACAGGTTTTTAACCGAATCGGGCCTCGGGAAACTGGCTGAACAGCTGGCGAGGCGATGTACCCCTGGCGATGTGCTCTGTCTTTTCGGCGATCTCGGCGCCGGCAAAACAAGTTTCGCGCGGGCGTTCATCCGAGCCTTGACCGCGCCGGATCAGGAAGTGCCGAGCCCGACATTCACTTTGGCGCAGATATATGAAACCGGCGAATCGTTGGAATCCGTCGCGCTTTGGCATCTTGATCTCTACCGCCTTTCCGATCCCGAGGAAATTTGGGAGCTCGGCGTGGAGGAAGCCTTCGCCGAGGCGATCATGTTGATCGAATGGCCCGAGCGCGCGTTGGAGCTACTTCCCATCAAAAGGCTCGAAATACATCTAGGCTTTTGCGATAAGTCGATGGAGCGGTTGGTGGCCCTGAGAGGTGATGCGCGCTGGGCCGACCGATTGCGCGGGCAATGAAACCAAGAGGCTGATTTGACGGTTCAAGCCGACGGCGTTCCCGAACGATCCGATTTGTTGCGCGGCTTCCTCGATCGCAATGGATTGGCCGCGGCCACGATCGCACCCCTGGCCGATGATTGCTCGTTCCGGCGGTATTTTCGCGTGCATCGGGGCGCGGATCACTACGTGGTCATGGACGCGCCGCCGGATCTGGAGGATGTCGTGCCCTTCGCCACCCTCTCTGGTCTACTGAACAGGTTCGGCTATAGCGCCCCCCGGGTTCTCGCCAAGGATACGGGTGACGGTTTTCTATTGCTCGATGATTTTGGCGACGCGACCTATACCAAGGCATTGTCGCGAGGCGCGGATGAGTGGTCGCTCTACGCCCTGGCCCTTGATGTTCTCGTCGATCTGGGGCACCGGCCGGTCAACGCGATGCCGGCCACGATTCCAGCCTATGACGACGATAAACTACTGGCCGAGGCGGCGATGTTCGTCGACTGGTACCTAGTCCCCGGACTCGGCCTTGAGGTTTCGGAAGAGATGCGCGAGGCGTACCTCTCGGCGTGGCGGGAGTGTCTGCCGGTGCTTCGCGGGGCGCCGGAGTGTTTGGTCCTGCGGGACTATCACGTCGACAACCTGATGGTGATCGCCGCGCGCGACGGGCTCGGTGCCTGCGGGTTGCTGGACTTTCAGGACGCGGTCATCGGGCCTTCAAGTTATGACGTGGTTTCCTTGCTTCAGGACTCCCGGCGCGATATCGCCGAGGACTTGGTGACGGCGATGCTGGAGCGATATTTCGACTCGATGGGCCCGGATATCGACCGGGCCGCCTTTCTGCGGTCCTATCATGCGTTTGGTGCCCAGCGGGCGTTGAAGGTGTTCGGGATCTTCACCCGGCAATCGGTGCTTTACGGGAACCACGGTTATCTTGAGCATATTCCCAGGCTCTGGCGGCACACCGAGGCGAATTTGCGGATTCCCGAATTGAGCGGCGTAAGGGACTGGGTTGATCAGGCCGTCCCACGAGAGATGCGACTGACTCCAAAGCCTGGCGGCGGGGTGTAAATCTCATGTTCCTTTCCCATCTGCCCGCGCGAACTACCGCCGTTCCAAAAAGCGCGATCGTTTTGGCGGCGGGTTATGGCAAGCGCATGCTCCCTCTGACGGAGCGTATTCCCAAGCCGCTCTTGGTGATCGAGGGCCAACCGGTATTGGGACGCTCCATAGACCACCTGCTGGCGGCGGGGGCTGAGCGTGTCGTGGTGAACGCCGCTCATCTGAAGGAAAAGATTGTCGAATTCGTGGACACGCTCGGCGATGCCCGGATCACCGTCTCCGTCGAGGAAGAGCCGCTGGAGACCGGCGGCGGGGTGGTGCGGGCGTTGCCGTCGCTCGGGGAGGAGCCGTTCTATGTCCTGAATGGAGATAGCGTCTGGGCGGACGGCATGAAGAGCCCGTTGCTGCGTCTCGCGGAAAGCTGGGACGCGTCACGCATGGATGTGATGTTGATGTTGATGCCGCTTGCCGGGGTCTCGAATTTTACCGGGCTTGGCGACTTCACCATGGACCAGGACGGGCGGCTTGAACGGCGTCAGGAGAACGGCGTCGCGCCTTATGCCTATATGGGGCTGTCGATCATCAATCCCGCCGCTCTGCGCGATGCTCCCGAGGGGGTGTTCTCGCTGAACTGGCTCTATGATCGGGCCATCGAGAGCGAGAGGCTCTTCGGGGTTCCGCATGACGGGCTCTGGTATCACATCAGCACGCCCGACGATCTCGAGTACGCTCGGACCCGTTTCGCCAATGGACACGCGCCCGCGGTCCCGTTCTTTTAGGCCGGGGCATGGACGGGTCGCGGATCCATACCATCCCCGGCGATCAGTCATTCGCCGACGCCTTGGCCGCTGGCCTTTGGCACCGCGCCGCGCGAGACCCCGAAAGCCTGAGCAACAGCATCGTTCTGGTGCCGCATCGCCGCGCGGTTCGGGTCCTGGCCGACGCCTTCCTGCGCTTGGGAGAGGGCCGCGCGATGCTCTTGCCCGAGATACGCGCCGTTGGTGATGTCGACGACGAAGAGCCCTTCGGCGCCGGGAGTGTCGCGCTGGAGGCGGAAACCGGGGCCGACTGTCCACCCGCGATCTCGGAGTTGCGCCGCCAGTTGCTGTTGACCCGTCTGGTAATGCGCTATCTCGCCTCGACCGCCGCCGCCGGCGCGCCGGATACCGCGTCACCGGATCAAGCCGCCCGGCTGGCCAGGGAGTTGGCGCGGCTTCTCGATCAGATGCAGACCGAGGGGGTGGCCTTCGACGCCTTGGCCGGTCTGGTACCGGACGAGCATGCCGGACATTGGCGGCAGACCCTGGATTTCCTCACCATCGTCACGGAATTCTGGCCGCGGCTCTTGGAAGAGGAAGGCGCGGTGGACCCGGCGGTGCGACGTGACCGCATGCTGGGCGATTTGACCGAGCGATGGGCCACGCATCCGCCGGGCCGACCGATAACCATCGCCGGATCAACCGGTAGCGTGCCCGCGACGGCGCGGCTGATGGCCGTGGTCGCGGGTTTGGGGAATGGCGCGGTGGTGCTTCCAGGCCTTGATCTGGAGCTGGACGAGAAAAGCTGGCGCGCCGCGGCGAGCGACAGCGCGCATCCACAGCATGCCTTGGCGAACCTGTTGCGGCGCCTGAAAATCGAGCGCGATACCGTCACGACCTGGGATGCCGGGGCGGCATATCGGGGCGATCCGGCGATGCGGGCGCGGACGAGATTGCTGCGCGAGGCGATGCGTCCGGCGGAGACCACCGGCGGTTGGCGAGGATTGACCAGCGCCGATATCGACCCCGACGATCTTACGGGGCTCTCGTTGATTGAATGCGCCGGGGTTCAGGAGGAAGCCGGCGTCATCGCGCTTGCGATGCGCGAGGCGCTGGAGACCGATGGGCGGACCTGCGCGCTGATCACGCCGGACCGGGCCCTGGCGCGGCGGGTCAAGTCGGAACTTCGTCGCTGGGAGATCGAGGTCGATGATTCCGCCGGCATGCCGCTCGCCGATACGCCGGCCATGGCGTTCTGGCGCCTGACCGGGGCGATGGTCGCCGGCGGCCTGACGCCTGTCCCGCTATTGGCGGCGTTGAAACATCCCTTGGCCAGGGGCGGTTTGGCGCCGGGGGCGTTCCGGCGTCGCACGCGGCTGCTCGAGCGGTTGGTCTTGCGCGGTCCGAGGCCGGGCCCGGGTTTTGACGGATTGCTGTCGGCGTTGGAGAGCGAGGCGCGAGACGAAGAGACCTTGCGTCGGAAACGCGTCACCGCGCGGGAGTGTCGGGCGCTTATCGATTGGCTGGAGACCCTGGCGCCGGAATTTCGGGCTTTCGAGGCGGCGATCGTCAGTCGGTCCATCACCTTGCAAGATCTGCTGCTTGCCCATAACGGCCTGGCGGAGAGATTGGCGGCGGTCGATACCGGGTCTGAATCGCGGGAGGATTTCCCGTCGATCTGGGCTGGGGATGACGGCGAGGAGGCGGCCGGGTTCCTCGCCGATCTGTTCTCGGTGGCGCGTGATTGGCCGGCGATGAACGGCGGGGATTATATCGCCCTTTTGGATGCCCTGCTGGACGACAAGGATTTTAGACCACGTCGTCGCGCGCATCCTCGCCTTGCCATTCTGGGGCCCTTGGAAGGGCGCCTCCAGGCCTATGACCGGGTGCTGCTCGGCGGCTTGAACGAGGGGACATGGCCGCCGGAAACAACGGCGGACCCCTGGCTCAACCGGCCGATGCGAAGCACCCTTGGTCTACCCTTGCCGGAAGTTCGGATCGGTCAATCGGCGCATGACTTCGTACAGGCTTGCGGCGCCGAGGAAGTGATGATCACGCGTTCCCAGCGGGTCGGCGGAGCGCCGACCGTGCCGTCGCGCTGGTTGCTGCGGATTCAATCGGTTTTGGACGCCCTTGGCGCCTCCGACAAGTTGCGCGCCGGCGACCCGGACGCGCCGTGGTTGGGGTGGCGTGAAGGTTTGGACGCGGCCTTAAACCCGACGAAACTGAAAGCGCCGCGACCGACGCCGCCGGTATCGGCCCGCCCCAAGAGCTTTTCGGTGACCCAGATCGAGACCTGGCAGCGCAATCCCTATGCGATTTACGCGCGCCGTGTGCTTGGCTTGAATATCCTGGACCCCTTGGATGGAGAGCCCGGTGCCGCGGATCGGGGCAACCTGATTCATGACGCGCTCGACGGTTTCATCCGCGCCGGCGCGCCCGATGATCACGACGCGGCGTTGGCGGCGCTTTTGGAGCATGGACGCCGGGTCTTCGAGACGGTGATCGATCGGCCGGCTGTCTGGGCGTTCTGGTGGCCGAGATTTGAGCGGATCGCCCATTGGTTTATCGCCGCCGAGGCTGAGCGCGCGCCGTCTCTCGCGACCTCTCATAGCGAGGTGCGGGGGGAGATTGAGCTGGCCGGACCGAACGGTCTGGTGAAACTCACGGCGATCGCAGATCGTCTCGACCGACGGATCGATGGCGGTTGGACGATCATCGACTACAAAACTGGGCGGGTCCCGCGTCGCGGCGATGTCGATGATGGCCTCGCGCCGCAACTTCCCTTGGAAGCGCTGATCTTGCGCCGCGGCGGATTCGCCGATCTGTCCGAGGGCGAGGCGACGTCGCTCGATTACTGGCGATTAACGGGCGGAGAGCCGGCGGGTGAGATGCGGGCGCATGACCGGGATGTCGCCGCCTTGGTCGAGGCGGCGGAAATCGGTTTGCTGGGCTTGATTGAGGCCTTTGGGAACGAGGAAACGCCTTATCTGGCGGTTCCCGATCCGGATCTCGCGCCGGCTTTCGATGACTACGCGCATCTCGCGCGGATCAAGGAATGGTCTTCATGAGCGGCGATATACCAGAAAGCTCGGCGGGATCGGTCGCCAGTGTCGCCCAGGCCGCCCAGCGGATCGCCTCGGCGCCGGAGCAGTCGGTATGGGTGGCCGCCTCCGCCGGGTCCGGCAAGACCAAGGTGTTGACCGACCGCGTGCTCCGGCTGTTGTTGTCGGGGGCGCGGGCCGAGCGGATCCTATGTCTGACCTTCACCAAGGCGGCGGCGGCGGAGATGGCGACCCGGATCGCCGGCCGGCTGTCGCGCTGGGCGGTGATCGATGACGCGGACTTGGCGAAAGAGTTGGAGGATTTGTCGGGTAAAGAGGTCGCGGTCGAGGAGATGGAAAGCGCCCGCAGACTGTTCGCGACGGTGCTGGACGCGCCGGGTGGCTTGGAAGTCCAGACCATCCACGGCTTTTGTCAGTCCGTCCTGCGGCGCTTTCCCCTGGAAGCCAACCTGCCGCCGCAATTCGACGTTCTGGATGAGCGTACCGCCACCGAACGCATGCGGATCGCCAGGGATCTGACGATCATCGGCGCGCGCCGGGGCGTCGACCCCGACCTTGCCGATGCCTTGGCCGAGGTGACGGCCCGGGTGTCGGAGGACGGATTGTCCGAGCTGGTGGGTGATCTGCTTTCCGAGCGAGCGCGGCTGGAACTGGCGATTCAGGAGGCCGGTGGGATCGAGGAACTCGCCCGCGCGGTCCGCGCCGCCCTGGGGGTCGAGGAGGGCGCGACGGACGCGGATCTAATTGGCCAGGCGGTCCGGGACGAGGCTTTCGATGCCACCGCGCTTCGAGGGGCGGTCGCGGCTTTGCTAGGCGGGTCGAAAACCGATATCGAACGAGGCGAATTGATCGCCGCTTGGCTCGCCGCGCCGGATGAAAGAGCCGAGGGCTTCGCTTACTACGTCTCCGCTTTCCTGACCAAGGAGGGCTCGGTTCGGGCGCGTTTGGCCACCAAGAAGATCGTCGACGCCGATCCCTCGGTCCTGGAATGTCTCTCCCAAGAGGCCGAACGACTTCTATCGATCGAAGGCCGTCGGCGTGCCCTGGATCTGGCCGTGCGTTCGGTTGCCCTGGTTCGGGTCGCGACCTCGGTGCTGACTTTCTACGAGGAAGGTAAGCGGCGGCATGGGTTGGTTGATTATGATGACCTGATCCTCGCCGCGCGGGACCTGCTCTGGCGGCCTGGCGTCGCGTCCTGGGTGCTTTTCAAGCTCGATGGCGGCTTGGACCATGTCCTGATCGACGAAGCCCAGGATACCAACCCCGAACAGTGGAGCATTGTCGAGAAACTGACCGAGGAATTTTTCGCCGGGATCGGCGCATCGGTTGGAAAAGATCGCACCGCCTTCGCGGTTGGTGACGTCAAGCAGTCGATATTCAGCTTTCAACGCGCCGATCCCGAGGGGTTCCTCGAGATGCGGGATATGTTCGCGCGCCGGGCGGCGGCGGCGGATAAGGGCTGGCGGAGCGTCGGCCTGGATATGTCGTTCCGCTCAACAACCGCGGTTCTCGATGCCGTCGACGCCGTCTTCAACGGCTCGGTGGCCGGCGAGGGGGTTTTGGAGGCGGGCCAGGATGGCGCGGAGCGAGCTCTGCGACATCGCGCGCATCGCGCCGGTCAGGCTGGTCGTGTCGCGCTTTGGCCGCCGGAAATGCCGCTGGAGGATGACAGCGGGGCGCGGACCGGCTGGGAGCCGCCGATAAGACAGCGCGAAAGCGATGAGCCACGTCGCCGCCTGGCGGAGAAGATCGCCGACCGGATCGCGCGTTGGGTGGATGAGGGGGAGATGCTCCCGTCCAAGGGTCGTCCGCTACGCCCGGGCGATATCATGGTGCTGGTGCGCCGCCGCGGACGGTTTGTCGGCGAATTGGTGCGGGCGTTGAAAGCCCGTGACATCGCCGTCGCGGGTGTCGACCGCATGGTCCTGACCGACCAGTTGGCGGTGATGGATCTGGTTGCTTTTGGCCAGTTCCTGCTGTTGCCCGAGGACGATCTCAATCTCGCGACGGTACTCAAGGGACCGCTTTTTGGCTTTGACGACGAGGACCTGTTCGATCTGTGCTGGGATCGCGGTGATACCAGCTTGTGGCGGGTCCTGGAGGCTCGCGTGGGTGGGAGCCCGAAATATGCCGAGGCTTTTGGAGAGCTCTCCGGGTGGCTCTCGCGCGCGGACTTCACCCCGCCATACGAGCTTTACGCGGAATTGTTGGCGGCGGGCGGACGACGCCGAATTCTAGAGCGCCTTGGCCCGGAATCCGGTGA
>JADHLJ010000022.1 GCA_016780745.1 Alphaproteobacteria bacterium
TGCCGCCCGAGGACTGGTCGAGCGTGATCATCGCCACTGGCCCCCTCACCTCGCCGGCCCTGGCCGAGGCGATCCAGTCGCTTACCGGCGAGGACGCGCTGGCCTTCTTCGACGCGCTGGCGCCGATCGTGCACAAGGACAGCATCGATTTCTCCACCGCCTGGTTTCAGTCCCGATACGACAAGGGTGACGGCGCCGACTACATCAATTGCCCCCTGGACGAGGCGCAATACGAGGCCTTTATCGCCGCCCTGCTCGCCGCCGAGACCATGGAGTTCAAGGAGTGGGAGAAGGACACCCCCTATTTCGATGGCTGCATGCCGATCGAAGTAATGGCCTCGCGCGGTCCGGAAACACTCCGGTTTGGCCCGATGAAGCCGGTCGGCCTGACCGATCCCCGGACCGGCGGGCGCGCCCACGCGGTCGTGCAGCTGCGCCAGGACAACGCATTGGCCACGCTCTACAACATCGTCGGCTTCCAGACCAAGATGCGGCACGGCGCCCAGACCCGGGTCCTGCGCATGATCCCCGGTCTCCAGAACGCTGAATTCGCCCGGCTGGGCGGGCTGCATCGCAACACATTCATTAACGCGCCGATCCTTCTGGACGACCAGCTGCGTCTGAAGGCGCAACCGAGACTGCGTTTCGCCGGACAGATCACCGGCGTCGAGGGCTATCTCGAGAGCGCGGCAATCGGACTGCTGGCCGGTCGTCTCGCCGCCGCCGAACGTCTGGGCCGCGAGACCACGCCGCCGCCGGCCACCACCGCGCTCGGTGCCCTGCTTTCGCACATCACCGGCGGCGCCGACGCCAAGACCTTTCAGCCGATGAACGTCAATTTCGGATTGTTCCCGCCGATCCCGCCGCAAATCACGCCGAACGGCAAGAAGCGCCGTCTGAAGGGCCGCGACCGCAAGCAAGCCATGGCCGCTCGCGCCCTGGCCGATGTCGGCGCCTGGGCCACGGACAATACCAGCGATCCGCTCCGCGCCGCGGAGTGACGGCGGAAGTCGACGCGGGGCGGTCTTGACCGGTCAAATACGCGCCGTCGCCCTGGCGAAAGCCCGCTGCTGTCCGGTAAAATCTTACCCGTCGTCCTCGCGAAGGCGGGGACCTCTAAAAGACGGTTAATGTTGCCGCCCTTTTCAACGAAATTGGGGTCCCCGCTTGCGCGAGGACGACGGGGCCGTGGGTTGGTAGCGATCAGCGATTTCAAGTCCGGCATTCGCCATGACGCTCGTCTCGAAGGCAAAACAACGCTTGGCCAAAACGCAACTTAAGTTTCCCGGACAGCAGTGCGCCTGCGCGAGGGCGACGGAATTATTGGGCTTTGGCATCGCCCCGCCCCTTCCGCCTCACCCATCCATCCGGCGAATGCGTTGATCCGCCGGCAATGCCGCGATCAGCGCGTCCAGCGCCGCCCCGGACCTCGGATGCGTCCAATCCGGGGCGATGTCCCGTAGCGGGAGCAACACGAAGGCGCGGGCGTGCAATCTTGGATGGGGCAGAATTGGCCAGCCCTCCCCCTCGCTGATCACCCCATCGTGGTCCAGAAGATCCAGATCAAGCGTTCGCGCCCCGTTGGGAGCGCCGCGAACGCGCCCGAACGCCGCCTCAACCTCGTGCAATAGAGCCAGCAACTCCCCGGGCGCCAGGCCGCACACGAGACCCGCCACCGCGTTCACATACCAAGGCTGATCGGATCGCGGCACCGGCTCGCTCTCATACCAGGGCGAGGTCACGGTGACCTCGATGCCCCGATCCTCCAAGCTCCGGAACGCGGCCTCGCAGGTCGCGCGCGCGTCGATTTGCCCTGGGCCAGGCAGATTCGCGCCAATACCGATAAGGATCATCGCAAGACTCCGAACAACCCACCGCCCCTCGAAAACAAGCAAATACTGGGGACAATGCCGAATAAATTGTGTATAGTCCCGGTGCTTTCGCTTGATGACGCGCCGTATTAGCAGTGTGTCGTCCGCCGCGAGACCACCATTGACGTCAACTGACCGACATTCATTTCCCGCGCAAGACGGGAGGAGAGGAAATCTTAATGCATTTTTATCCGCAAGAGCGCATCGCGCTTTTCATTGACGGGGCCAATCTTTACGCCGCCGCCCGGTCCCTGGGTTTTGATATCGATTACAAGCGTCTTTTGGATGTTTTCGCGAAAAATGGTCGGCTGGTCCGCGCGTTCTACTACACCGCGCTGATCGAGGACCAGGAGTACTCGCCGATTCGTCCGCTGGTCGATTGGCTCGACTATAACGGCTACACCATGGTCACCAAGCCGACCAAGGAATATACCGACGCCTCGGGTCGCCGGAAGATCAAGGGCAACATGGATATCGAGCTTGCCATCGACATGCTCGAGATGGCCGATCGTCTGGACCATATCGTGCTGTTCTCCGGCGATGGCGATTTCCGTAAATTGGTCGAGGCGGTACAGCGCAAGGGCGTGCGGGTGACCGTCGTCTCGACCGTGCGCTCGCATCCGCCGATGGTCGCCGACGAGCTGCGCCGGCAAGCCGATGTATTCCTGGAACTGCAACAGCTTTCCGAGCAGATCGCCCGCTCCCACGGTGATCGTCCCCCGCGTCCGGCGCAAAGCAACTTCACGCCACGCGACGACGCCGAGCTCGAGGACGATGACGACTACGATGACGACGAGGATTACGACGACGAGGCCGAGGTCACCACGCGGCGCGGCGACTTCTAACGCTCTCGCGCCGTTCCGCGCCACGCCGTAACTCATGTCCGATCCATCGCAACCCGGGCGCGACTGTCCGTTATGCCCACGCCTCGTGGCTTTTCGCGTCGAGCAGCGCGAGAAGTTTCCCGACTGGCATAACGCGCCCGTGGACTCCTTTGGCGACATCAACGGACGCCTGCTGATCGTCGGGCTGGCCCCGGGTCTGCGCGGCGCGAACCGCACATCGCGTCCCTTCACCGGCGATTGGGCCGGCGATCTCCTGTACCAGACCATCGATCGTTTCGGTTTTAGCCAGGGGCGCTATGACTCCCGGCCCGATGATGGCCTGAGCCTTACCGACTGCCGGATCACCAACGCGGTGCGCTGCGTGCCGCCCGAGAACAAGCCGATCGGTGCCGAGGTCAAGGCCTGCGCGCCGTTCCTGCTGGACGAAATCGAAGCAATGCCGAACCTCAAGGTCATGCTGGCGCTCGGCGGGCTGGCCCATGGCGCGATCCTGACCGTGCTGGGGATCAGAAAGGCCGCCTTCAAATTCGGCCACCGCGCCATGCATCCGCTCCCGGACCGGCCAATGCTCGCGAATTCCTATCATTGCTCGCGCTACAACACGAATACCGGTCGATTGACCGAGGCGATGTTCGAGGATGTCTTTCGCGATATCCGGCGCTATCTGGATCAAGGATAGGGCTCGGCGCCCTCTCGGAATTTACCGACCGCCTAGGTCTCGCCTTGTTCGATGCCGGCGGCGCGGCGGCGCAATTCCTGAAACTCGCGGCGCAGTTTCTCGTCCCGCGCGAATTCCAACAACCGGTCCGCGATATAGTCCAGATCGGCGCTTATCTCCGTGTCGTCATGAGCCGCGTGTGGATGGCCGAGATAGTCCCGGGTCCGCGCCTCGCCGATCAGACGTTTCAGAACAAACTCGGTGAAATCCAGTCCGGTGGAGCGAAACACCCCGATCGAAAGATGGATCGACAGTGAATCCCGCGCCGTGGCCCGATGGGCCAGACCACGCGGTAGATAAAGCAAATCACCGGGATGAATATCGAGGGAGCGAAAACTGTCCCGCTCCCTGGCCAAGGCGCTGACCGAGGCGTTGTCGATCACGAAGAGCGAGGAATGCGCCAAGCCCCGGGCGATCTTGCTTCCCAGCGTCCAGCTTTTGACGCCCTGGAGTTGAAGCACCACGACGTCGTGATCGTCGGCGTGCAGATCAAGCGCGTCGCGCCGGTACGGCGATATATAGGCGTTGACCACCGCGCGCCCGCCGAGCCCGGCCGCCACGGCCCTGGCGAGTTGACCAACCACCGGGTTCATCGTCTCGACCCCATTCACGATCAGCGGCCCGCCCGCGTCGAGTAGTGCCGCCAACTCGGGTGACAAGCCCTTGGAGGGGGCGGATTTAGAAGGGTCCAAATCCACGACCGTGCGCGCGCCTTGCGAGCGTGACACCTGGCCCGCGAGCAACCGCCGCCAACCATCGAGCGTTTCCAGCCCGCTCGCCGGAATATCACGCGCGCCGATATGCAGTGGTTTCCTCGCGAAACAATCCCGCTCGAAGGTTTCGGCCTCCATCGGCGCGATCAAGGCGTCCCAGGTGAGTTTCATACCGACTTCCAAGTAAAGCGATTGACCGGCGCGGGCCCAGCCGTTGTGAGGCCTAGTGTAGCCGATTCCCTGGCTTGTCGAGAAAACCGTCAGCTTTATCGGGTGGAGTGGACGCGCTCTCGCGACAATCAATGTCGCCCCCCTTCCGTCGCCCCTGTGCAAACAGGGGCTTCAACACCGCCCGCCCCAAGCCCCGGCTTTCGCCGGCGCGACGAGAGGCGCCCTCTTTAGTTTCCGTCGCCCTGGCGCGCGGCAGGGCCTCTTTTCGGGTTGAGCCAAGGCCTGTCCTGTCCAAACGATCGGAGCCGAGGCCCTGCCGTTCGCCAGGGCGACGTGGGAGAGGGGGAGCCTCATCCTTCCCCGTCGCCCCCGTGAAAACAGGGGCTTAACACCGCCCGCCACAAGCCCTGGCTTTCACCGGCGGGACGCAGGTGGATTTGAAACATCCCCCGCGATTTCGCCGGTCTTTCCGGCTCCCGGCCATCGGACTACGCTTGGGCGTCGGACAACACCCCTTACCGCCCCATCACTCATCGGAGTCCATGATGCCGTCCTATGTCGTCGTCCTCGCCAAGATCAAAAATGCCGAGAAACTCGCGGAATACTCCAAGGCCGCCGGGCCGATTGTCGCCAAATACGACGGCAAGTTCGTGACCCGCGCGCCGATCGTCGAGTCCCTGACCCAGAATTCGGATTTCGAACGCTTCGTGCTGATCGAATTCCCCAATCCCGATATCCCCAGGGTCTGGTACAACAGCCCGGAATATCAGGCACTGATTCCGCTGCGCGAGGAAGGCGCCGAGATGATCTTCTCGCTCGCCGTGGTCCCCGACTAACCCGGAGCGCTCACGCCGCCAACAGGGACGCGGCCTTGGCCCGCATGGCCTGGGCCTGATCGGCCTCGCCGCAACGGTCCAGCGCGTCCGCGTAGAGCTTCCAGGACGGGGCGCTGGTCGGCTGATCGGCGACCCGTTCGGCGAGCAAGGCCCGCGCGAGACTATCCTGGCCGTCGGCCATCGCCGAGTTGATCAGCATCCGGATCCAGACATCGCGCTGGGCCCAACTTCCGCCCAGCGGGACCATCTTGTAGCGCACCCTCATCATGGTCTCGACGACCTTTGCATGCTCTCCCTTGGCATGGGCGACGATCGCCTCGGCGACGGCAACGCCGACATCGCGCGCGACATCGCCCGCCGTGGCCCCGGTGCCGGCCTTGGTTTCGGCGAGGTTGCGCAGATTGGCGACGATGCCTCCCGCCTCTTCCAGTTTGCCGCCCATGGCCAGCCCCATGACGAAATGCAGTTCGTTGAAGGGCCTGAGACACTCGCCCAGACGCCCCGCGCAGACCTCGGCCACCGAGTTCCAGCGATCGCCGACATCCACGCCCAGCATGCGCAGGCGCATCAGGATGCTGGAGGCATTGGTTATGTCGGTGTTGTCCTCGGACGGGCCCGGCCAGTATTCCTTGTCGAAAGCGTCCAGGACCTCGTCATAGCGCTCCAGCTCAAGGTAATGCAGGGAGCGATGCCACCACAGATGGTTCGCGAAGGGGCCGCGCTTGCGCCAGGCATCGGCATGGGCGGTCACCCAGGTGATCCCGTCGGCCCGGCGCCCCAAGGTCTCCAGGCAGTGGGCCACCGCGTGGCCGGCCCAGATATCGGACTCGTTCAACTCAACCGCGCGCCGGCCGAGCGGCTCTCCCGTTGTCGGATCGCCGTTCTCCTCATGGGCGAAGGCGCGGCAACCGAGAACAAAGCCATAGCCGGGCACCGCCTCGCTCCAGCGCGCCATGATCCGGGCGCTGGAATGCAGCATCGCGCCGAGATCACCGATGAAAAAGTGCAGGAAATGCGCCAGGCGAAAGGCCAGGATGTCATGCGGGTGATCGACCAGAATGTCTTCCCAAATCGCGTTGGTCCGGCGCAGATCGCCGGCGCACCAGGCGGCAAGCGCCTCGACATGCTTGCGCTCGCGCTCGGTGCCTTCGGGTGCTAGCGCCTGGGCCTTGGCGAGACAATCCAAGGCCTTCACCTCCAGATGCGCGCGCGACGGCAGGCGCATGAAATAGCCGCGCAGGCATTGCCCGAGGATCATATCCGGGTCGAGCTCATCCATGCGCGCGACGAGGACCGCCGCCTCCCGGCCCTGACCCAAAAACTCCTCGACCCCGGCATCAAGCGCGTCGACCGCCGCTTGACTTGAGGCCGTGACCGCGAGGCCGCGCTTGTCGTGAAACATGGTGTTCTCTCCCTACTCCCGCCCCATCAGCCGGTCGATGGCTCGGCGGTCTTCCTTGGTTGGTCGTCCCTCGCCCCGGTCGCGATGCGAGGACGGGGCGTCGAGTTCCTTGGTTTCGGTCTTCGCCTGGCGCTGCTCCTCGATCGGCTCCAGATCCTCGTACAGCAATTGGGCCTCCGGCGCCGGACCGCGGCGGTCGGCGAGATAAAGCACCTTCACCACACGGATAAAGGGCCCTTGCGGAAAGGTCAGCACGTCGCCCGGCCGCACGAGTTGATGCGCCTTGTTCACGATCTTGCCGGACAGCCGCAAGCGCCCGGCGCCCAACAGCTTGCTGGCAAGGCCCCGGCTTTTGAAGAACCGCGCGCACCAGAGCCATTTGTCCAGCCGCTGGGTGGGATCGGCGTTCTCGGTCAATCCGCGACATCCATGGTCTTGAGGATCGCGAAGGGCGAGTCGGCGGGATCGATTTTTTCGTCCGCGCCTCGGTTCGCGAACACGGGCGCGCGGCCGCCGGTCTTGGGTTTCGGCCCGCGCGGCTTGCGCTTGTCGCGCGGCGGCTTCGTCGGCGCCTGGCCCTCTTGTTCCTGGTCTTGCGGTTGCTTTTGAGGCGCTTTCGCCTTGAGCCCACGCCGGCGCTTGCCGCCCGGCCCAGCGCGTTGCTCGATCTTGCCGGCTCGGCGCTTGATGAAGACCGGTTTGCCGTCCGCCTCGCCCGCGCCGCGATAGCCGAGATCGGCCAGGATGCCCTTCATCTGTTCGTGCCCGACACCCGCGAGGGACAGCATTTCCGGCGTGATCGCGAAGGGTTGCTTACGCGCCGCCTTGCGGGTTGCCGCGGCCAGACGCTCGGTCATATCGGCGCGGATCACCTGCCCGCCCAGCCGGGTGAACCCGATGGCATGGTAGAAGCCGTCCGGCACCCCGGCTTGATGCGGCACCGTCACCCGGCCCGCCGGCGGCATGGCGCTCTCGGGAAATTCCTGGTGATGAATGCCCCAGAGGATCGCCAGCAATTCCTGCGCCCGAGGCTTCAAGAGATCAGGCAGAAACACCGTCTCGGTGCCGAAGCGCACGCCGCTGCGCGCCAGGGCCTTGCGCCCCTCCTCGCCGAGGGTGCGGATCAGATCCTCGACCCGAGCCCTGGGCATCGCGCCGAGCCATTCCGTCAGCTGATAGATCACCCCGCGCGCCGCGCCCTTGGCATCGGTCTTGGTAAGCTTGACCAGGCTTGGAATGCGCGCCTGGAATTGCGCCTCCAGCCAGGCATGGAGCCGCGCCTCGATGGTCGCGCGCTCCTCGGCGGTA
The DNA here is from genome assembly GCA_016780745.1 of Alphaproteobacteria bacterium. Classification (GTDB taxonomy): domain Bacteria; phylum Pseudomonadota; class Alphaproteobacteria; order Thalassobaculales; family Thalassobaculaceae; genus JADHLJ01. The sequence goes on from JADHLJ010000022.1 coordinate 7,865, forward strand.
ATCAGGTCCGAGACCACCAGCCGGATTACCGGCGAGAGCGGATCACGGCCCGGCTCGGTCCGCGCCACGCGGGCGCCGCGCCAGTGGATCTCGCCGCGCGGCCCGAAGCTGAATTCCTCGTCCGCCGCCGCCTTGATCCAGGCCACCCGCCGCGCCAACTCAACCGGCAGAACCCGGCGCGCCGCCGTCAGCACCGGCTTGGAATTTGGGCCACTCAGAGTTTCCGGCACGAAAGTCATCCCATCCAGCCGCCCGACCACATGGCCTTCGACGGTCACTTCACCATCCGCGCCAACCCCGGCGAGCAGATCCTCGGCGCCTTTCAATTTCTGCACCAGGATCGCCGCGCGCTTGTCGACAAAGCGCTGGGTCAGCCGCTCATGCAGGGCGTCGGACAGCCGATCCTCGATCGCGCAGGCCGTCTGCTGCCAATGCAGCGAATCGTTGATCCAGTCACCCCGGTGGCTGATATAGGTCCAGGTACGAACATGACTGATACGACCCGCCAGAGTGTCGATATCGCCCTCGGTCTTGTCGAAGCGCTTCATCTGCTGGTTGATCCAGTCTGCGGGAAGCCGCTCGGACGGGCCGGTCAGATGCCGGTACAAATCGGTCAGAAGTCTCGTGTGGGACTCCGCCATGGTTTTGCGAAAATCCGGGACCTGACAGACCTCCCACAGGAGCCTTACGCGGGACCGGGCATTGGCGCGCTCGATAATCTCCGGCGCCCGCGACAGGGTCTCCAAGGCCCGGTGATCATCGCCGTCGCGCTTGCGCATGAAGAAAGGATGCGGCGGCGGTTGTTCAAGCGTGCGGCGGAGATCCCTGAGCGAATGGTAGGAGAGATCGTTGCTGCGCCAAAACATGCCCCGAAGCGGCTCGAAGGAATGCTCCTCGATCGCCTCGACCACCTCTTCGTCGAAGCCCGGGCAGTCACCGGTGACGCCGAAGGTGCCGTTATTCATGTGGCGGCCCGCGCGCCCGGCGATCTGGGCCAGTTCCTGGGGCGAGAGACGCCGCGGCATGCGCCCGTCGAACTTGGTGTCCTCGGCGAAGGCGACGTGGTCGATATCCATGTTGAGGCCCATGCCGATCGCGTCGGTGGCGATCAGATAGTCGACCTCGCCGTTCTGATACATCTCGACCTGGGCGTTGCGGGTTCGCGGCGACAGCGCGCCGAGCACCACCGCCGCGCCGCCGCGCTGTTGGCGCACCAGCTCGGCCATCACGTAGACATCGCCGGCCGAGAACGCCACCACCGCCGAGCGCCGGGGCAGCCGGGTGATCTTGCGCGCGCCGTCATAGGTCAGGCGCGAAAGCCGGGGCCGGGTGATGTATTCCGCGTCGGGGATCAACTTTTGCAGCAAGGGCCGCGCGGTCAACGCGCCGAGCAGCATGGTCTCCTTCAGGCCGCGCGCGTTCAACAATCGCTCGGTGAAGATATGTCCGCGCTCACGGTCGCCGATCATCTGGATCTCGTCGATGGCGAGGAAATCCACCGCCCGGTCCGCCGGCATCGATTCAACCGTGCACAGGAAGTAACGCGCCCGGGCGGGGATGATCTTCTCCTCGCCGGTAATCAGGGCGACCTGGTTGCGGCCCTTGATCGCGACCACCCGGTCATAGTTCTCGCGCGCCAGAAGACGCAGCGGAAACCCGATCATCCCCGAGCCGTATCCGACCATCCGCTCAATCGCCAGATGGGTCTTGCCGGTATTGGTCGGGCCGAGCACGGCGGTGACGCGGGAGGGTCCGTGGTTTAGGTCCATATGCCCAGGGTCGCCGATTCTCGTTACGGGAGAAAGTCCAAAGGACTTGCGCGAGCGCGCAATATTACACATATCAGCATCGCGCCGGGTAAATCGACCCACGCGACTAATTGGAAATACCGAAAGATACGGGGAATAGACACAATGACCGCGGAGAAACGTTCCTTCCAGGCAGAGGTCAGCAAGCTTCTGCAAATCGTCGCCAACTCGCTCTACAGCGAGCGCGAGGTGTTCTTGCGGGAATTGATCTCGAACGCGGCGGATGCCTGCGACAAGCTGCGCTATCTGGCCCTTACCGACGCTGATCTCGTGGCCGGCGACCCCGACTTCAAAATCCGGCTCTCGGTCAACGCCGACGAGAAGACCCTCACCATCGCCGATAACGGCGTCGGCATGACCGAGGAGGAACTCGACCAGAACCTCGGCACCATCGCCAGCTCGGGCACCGGCGCCTTCATCGACAACCTCACCGGCGACGCCAAGAAGGATGTCGGGCTGATCGGCCAGTTTGGCGTCGGCTTCTATTCCGCCTTCATGGTCTCGGAAAAAGTCGAGGTTCTGACCCGCAAGGCCGGTGACGAGAAGGCCTGGATCTGGACCTCCGACGGTCTCGGCGAGTACACGGTCGCCAGCGCCGAGAAGGCCGGGCGGGGTACCATCATCACCCTGCATCTGAAGGAAGACGCCTCCGAGTTCCTCGAGGAGCCGCGGCTGCGCAACATCGTCAAAACCTATTCCGACCACATCGCCATCCCGATCATGCTGGCCAAGGGCGACGACGGGGAAGACGCGTTGAACGAGGCCTCGGCGCTGTGGACCCGCCAGAAAAGCGAGATCACGCCCGAGCAATACACCGAGTTCTACCGCCATGTGAGCCACGGCTTCGATGAGCCCTGGCTGACCACCCATTGGCGCGCCGAGGGCCGGTTTGAGTACAATGCGCTGCTGTTCACCCCCTCCAGCCCGCCCTTTGATCTGTATCATCCCGACCGCAAGCACCGGGTGAAGCTCTATGTGAAGCGCGTCTTCATAACCGAGGATTGCGAGGGCCTGGTTCCCGAGTATCTGCGCTTCCTGAAGGGCGTGATCGATTGCGAGGACCTGCCGCTCAACGTCAGCCGCGAGCTGCTGCAGAAGAACCCGATGCTGACCGCGATCAGCTCGGCGGTGACCAAACGCATCCTGAACGAGTTGACCCGCAAGGCCGACAAGGACACCGAGGCCTATAACGCCTTCTGGGAGAATTTCGGCGCGGTCCTGAAGGAGGGTCTCTACGGCGCCCCGAACGAGCATAAGCAGACCCTGCTCGACCTGGTGCGCTTCAAGTCCACCACCCGCGACGGGCTGGTCAGCCTCAAGCAATATGTCGAGGGCATGAAGGACGGTCAGGAGCACATCTATTACATCACCGGCGAGAGCCAGGACGCGATCCGCAACTCCCCGCATCTGGAGGGCTTCGCGGCCAAGGGCATCGAGGTGCTGCTGCTCTCCGACCCGATCGATGACTTCTGGATCCCGTCGCTCTTCGAGGGCTATGCCGAGAAGCAATTCCAGTCGGTGACCCGCGGCGGCGCCGATCTCGACAAGGTCAAGGACGCCGACGACAAGGACGACGCGGAAAAGGATGAAACCAAGGACGAGGATAAGGCCAAGACCGATGTCGCGCCGCTGGTCGCCTCGATCAAGATCGCGCTCGGCGAGACGGTGAAGGATGTCAGGGAATCCGCCCGCCTGACGGATTCAGCCTGTTGTCTGGTCGCCGATGACGGGGATCTCGACATGAATCTCGAGCGCATCCTGCGCCAGCATCAGCAGGTCAAGGAGGCCGCGCCCCGGGTTCTGGAGATCAACCCCAAGCATCCGCTGATCAAGGGCCTGTCGGAGCGCGTGAAGGCCGGCAAGACCGGTCAGGATCTGGACGACGCCGCCTATCTGCTGCTCGACCAGGCCCGCATCATGGACGGCGAGACGGTCACCGACCCCAAGGCCTTCGCGCGGCGCATGTCCAAGGTCATGGAGATGGGGCTGGTCAGCTAACAGGCTGGCCACGCTCCTCTCTCCCAAAGCCCCTAACTCCGCGCCCTTGCCCGCTGGATCGCGCGCCAGACCGTTTCGGAGGTCGCCGGCATCTGAATGTGATCGATGCCAAGCGGCGCCAGCGCGTCGAGGATGGCATTGATGATGGTCTGCGGCGCGCCGATGCAGCCCGCCTGCCCCGAACCCTTGACGCCGAGCGCGTTGGCCTGGGTCGGCACACCCTCCAGGTGGGTCTCGAAGCCTGGTAGATGCGAGGCCCTGGGCAGGGTGTAGTCCATCAGCGAGCCGACCAGCAGCTGGCCGGACTCGGCGTCGTAATGGACATTCTCCATCATGGCCTGGCCGATCCCCTGAACCACGCCGCCCTGCACCTGACCCTCGGTCAGGCGTGGATTGAGCAGGGTGCCGTAATCATCGACCATGACATAGCGCTCAAGGCTCACCACGCCGGTATCCGGATCGATCTCGACCTCGGCGGCATGACAGCCGTTCGGGAAGGTGAAGGGTACCTGCTCGCGGAAGATGAAGGTGTCGAGCCCGGCATTACCGTCCTCGCCCTCGGTAAGCGTCGGCGCGACATCGGGATTGCGGGCGGCGGCGGAAACCTCGATCAGACTGACCGAGCGATCACTGTCTCGCACGGTGAAGCGGCCATCGGCGTAATCCAGGGCGTCGGCCTCGGCTTGCAGCAGGGTCGCCGCCACGCCGCGCGCCTTGTCCAGCGCCGCGTCGATGGCCAGCGCCATTGCCCCGCCGCCCATATGCATGGACCGGGCGCCGCCATGACCATGACCGATCCGCACCTCGGCGGTATCGGACTGGATGTAGTCGAAGGCGTCCATCGGCAGACCAAGGCGGTCACCGGCGATCTGGCGATACGTGGTCTCGTGGCCCTGGCCGTTCGATTCCGTGCCGACCCTAAGCTCGATCCGGCCTTCCGGGGTGAACTTGACCTCCGCGCCTTCCTGGGGCGCGCCGCGCGCGGTCTCAAGAAAACAGCCGAAGCCCAGCCCGCGCAGCTTGCCGGCCTTGGCCGCCTCGGCGCGTCTTTCCTCGAAACCGGCGCGATCGGCATGGCTCACCGCGTCGTCGATATTGCGCCGGAAGCGCCCGGAATCGAGGTTCATTCCCTGGGCCGTGACATGGGGAAAAGCGTCGATCGCGTTCTTGCGCCGGAGCTCCACGGGATCAAAGCCGCAGCGCCGGGCCGCCGCGTCGATCAGGCGCTCTATGATGAAGTTCGCCTCGGGCTTGCCGGCGCCCCGATAGGCGTCGATCGGGGTGGCGTTGGTGAACACGCCGGTTGAGTGCATGTGGATCAGCGGCACATCGTATACCCCGCCCATCGCGGTCGGTGAGGATGTGGTGGACGCCCCCGGCCCGGCGGCGGAGAGATAGCCGCCCATATTGGCGACGAGATCGGCGTCCAACGCCAGAAACTTTCCCTCGGCGTCCAGGCCCAGACACGCGGTGGTTCGGATATCCCGGCCATGGGTCGCGCCGGCGTGATCCTCGCCCCGCTCGGCGACCCATTTCACCGGCGCGTGGTGCCGCCGCGCCGCCCAGGGCAGCAGCACCCATTCGGGATAGAGAAAATTCTTCAGGCCAAAGCCGCCGCCGACATCGGGGGCCGAGAGATGGACGCGCTCCGCCGGGACCTTGAAGACATGCTCGGCGAGCTGATCGCGAATCGCGTGCAGGCCCTGGCCGGTGCAGATCAGGTGCTTGACCCCATGCGCCGGATCGTAATGCCCGATACCCGCCCGAGGCTCGATCGGAGCCGCCATGACCCGGTTGTTGATGATATCGAGCTCGACCACGTGAGCCGCCGAGCCCAAGGCCGCGCGCACCGCCTCGGCGTCGCCCTTCTCGAAGGTGTAGGCGATGTTTCCCGGCGCCTGCTCCCAGATCAGCGGCGCGCCCTCGGCCAAGGCCGCCCGCCCGTCGGTCACCGCCGGCAGTGGGTCATAGTCGATCTCCACCAGATCCGCCGCCTCGCGCGCCGCCTCAAGGCTGGTGGCGACCACCATGGCCACCGGGTCACCCACATGGCGCACGAAGTCTCGGGCCAGGGCGTGACGCTCGGGAATGATCAGCGGCGACTTGGCCGGAAAGCTCGCGACGCAGGGCAAACAGCCGATGCCGTCCGCCACAAGGTCGGTTTCGGTATGGACGCCGACGACCCCGTCAACCGCCATTGCCGCTTCGACATCGACGAACAGGATCTCGGCATGGGCATGGGGCGAGCGCACGATCACCGCGTGCAACTGGCCGTCCATGTTCATATCGGCGACGAAACAGCCCTGGCCCGTCAGGAAGCGCTGGTCCTCGAGACGGGCAATGGAGTGGCCGGATAACGATTTACTCACGACGCGATCCCCTGAATGGCGTTCAAGACCATACTAGTGAACACCAAGCAGCCGCCCACGTCAGGGATTTTCTGATCTCGCGGGAACACAAACCGTCAAAACACGCTGAAACGACAAAGGCCTCCGAAAACGGAGGCCTTGGCGCGATTCGAAATCGGGAAGGTTTAGAACGCTTCCTTAACCTTCAGAACCTGGCGACCGCGATACATTCCGGTCTTCAGATCGATGTGATGCGGGCGATGCAATTCGCCGGTATCGGGGCTCTCCACATAGGCATCGGCCTTTACGGCGTCATGCGCGCGACGCATGTTGCGCTTGGAGGGTGTGGTTTTCCTCTTCGGAACAGCCATGGCCGTATATCCTTGTCTTCGTGACGGTAACGCGTTGACGATCCCCGCGCCAAACGCCACCAGTGTGATCAGCGGGCTATCATAGTTGTATTGCCGAGGCGAGGCAAGGGAAAAACAGCGCTCGCGCGACAATCATCCCATTCGGCGCCAAGGCTAACCCTGGCGTTCTCGCAAGACGCGGCGCGCGTTCTCGCCATCCGGTGTCCCGCCGCCGGCGTCCAACACCTCGAGAACGCGGGCGATCTCGTTCTCGACCGTTTCGGGGGCGTCCGTTAGCCGGGCGAGCGACACCAATGCTCTGATCTTCAGCAACAACGCGCCTTGGCGATCGGCGGCCTCGACGGCCCGTTCCAACTCCGCCCGTGCCTGGGGGCCGGCTCCCAAGGCAGCGGCGCTCGCGTCTTTCATGAAGCGGGTAGCGTCGAGCCGAGCAACCACCGAGGCGTCCGCCTGGAGGCCCGCTTCTAGTTCAAATCGGGTTTGGAAGTGATCGACCGCGATCGCGTATGGTCGTGCGACTTTGATCTATCTTATTGATTAGGAATGGCGTTCACACCCCCGATGCCATCGCGAGGAGAATCCGGCTGAAACGATCACACTCTAGCCGGGCTCGTGCCGTTCCGGCTCGTTACTCCGCTCTCTTACCAAATCGATCATCTTTCCAAGCCCCTCATCTAAACTTGGACCAGGATGGTCGATTTCCCAATGGGTGATAGGGGTTTCGATGACGCCCGCGTCCTCGAACTCGGTGACGCGCGTCGTCGACCCCGAGATCCGTAAAACCCGCCTCGCGAGTTCCAACAGTGTTATCCGCTGTTTTGATCGCACATAGAAAATCGCGAAGGTTCCCCGGGAGGACACCGCCAATCGATCCATGCCCTCCAGCAGCATCGCGGTGACGGCGTCGATATGGATGTAGTCCATGCGGCGACTAATCGAATTAACCCTCATGGGCATTTCCCCGACGGCATTGCGCGCGAAAACCAAAGGGACCTTGTCAGGGTAGTCATCCGTGGCGCCATAAACGCCGCCGATGCGGGCGGCGGCGATCCTTAGGCCATAATCGCCGGCGTAACGGCGGGCGAGCAGTTCCATGATGGATTTCGTCAGGCCGTACATATTCGTGAAGTCGTGCGCTCCCCGATCCGTGACATTGACCTCCAGGCTGGAAGCGAGGAGAAGCCAGGGCTGGGCTTCGGAAAGACGGATGGCTTCGAGTAAGTTGGCGCTTCCCAGAACGTTTGCGCGCACGGCGCCGATCGGATCCGCCTTGGAGGCGCCAACGCGAGAATATCCCGCGAGATGGATCACGCCGGTGACGCCATCCAGATGCTCGGTGATCCGACCGATCGACGTCGCTTCATCCCCGAGATCCAAGTAATGGACCGACAGGCCGGACGGCCGCATCTGGCTTCGCTTTTTGGGCAGATCCAGGCCATCGACCAACCAACCCGCCTCGATCAAGCGCGCGGAGATCGCCCGGCCGATATTGCCAAGGCATCCGGTAACCAATATCCGCGCGGGCTTATCCATGGAATTCACGCAGGACGTCCAAGACGTAATCCTGTTCTTCGTCGGTCATTTCCGAATCAATTGGCAATGACAAGACCTCCCGAGAAACGCGATCCGTCGCCGGCAAGACATGGTGCTCAAGGTTTAGTCCGGTCTGACGATGCAGCGGACGCTCCCAGGCGATCATGGTTTCCACGCCTTTCTCGGCCAGGCGCGCGCGCAGGTCATCTCGGGCCTGGGAACGGATGGCGTAAGATGAATAAACATCGTAATGCGGGCCAGAACTCGGGGCGAGCGGACGGATCAATCCCTTGAGATTGGCGAGAGCGTCGTCATAGCGTTGCGCCAACCACCGGCGGCGATCCGTCCATCCGCCAAGATGGCGCAATTTGACCAAACAGATGGCGGCTTGCAGCGTGTCCAACCGGCTATTGAAGGCGTGGCTCTCGTGGACGCCGCGCTGGCGTTGCCCGAGATTTCTCATGGCGCGAAGAGTCTCCGCCAGTTCCTGGTCCTTCGTGGCGATGAAGCCTCCGTCGCCCCCGCCACCCAGAATTTTCATGGGATGGAGACTGAAACCAGCGAATTGTCCGAAGGCCCCCGCGGCGACGCCGTTTAAGCGCGCGCCGATCGCCTGGGCCGCGTCCTCGAGGACAAGCAGGCCGTGATCTTCGGCGATCTCCTTGACCGCGGCCATGTCGCAGACCCGCCCGTTCATGTGAACGACCATGATCGCGCATGTGGCGGGGGTTATCGCCGCGGCGATGGCGGCGGGGTCGATATTGAAGTCGGACGGCAGAACGTCGACCAATACCGGCTTCAACCCGGCGTGAACGATCGCGCTTACCGACGCAACGAAGGTATGGGCCACGGTGATCACCTCACCGCCCGGAGGCAATCCAAGTGCCCGCATGCCAAGATACAGAGCATCCGTGCCGCTGTTGACCCCGACCACGCCCTCGACATCCAGCATCGACGCCATGCGGGTTTCGAACTCCTGGACCTCGGGGCGCAGAATAAAGGCGGATCGCGAAAAGATATCATCGACGGTTTCGAGGATTTCATCTCGTATCGTCTGATACTGACGATCCAGATACGTATAACGAACCCGCATCAACGCGCTTCCTCATCCTCGGGTGGTAGTTCCGATACCCTGATTTGGACGCGAACGCGGCGACCATCACGAAGGAACACCGTGAGGCCGTGATCGGCGATGGACGTTCCGCGTCCGAGCTTCAGGAGTTTGTCGAATTCGATGGTATCGTCCGCATTGAATGTCGTGGCGGATATGATGTCACGGCGACCGTGGAACGTGCTTGGCCGGCCCTCCGGACGCGGAGCGGTGTCGGCTAGGATACTGTCGATGTTTTCCTGGAAAAGCCGCGAGCACAATTCCAATTGTTTCGATCGAACCTCCGCCGCGCCAATCACTCCATCGTCGTTGATGAATTTTTGGGCGATCACGCCACCCGCGTCGAGTTCCTCCACCATCCAATGGATGGTGGCGCCCAAGGGGGTTTCTTCCACGATCCCCCAGAAAGACGTATGGAACCCGCCATTATGCGGCAGCACCGCCGGATGAATGTTGATACCCCCGAGGTGAGCGGCATCGATAAGGGAGCCGCGAATGCGGTACTCGTAGAGGCAGGACAAAAGGATCGAAATTTCGTTGTTGGCGGCCCAGGCCGAAATTTGTTCGTCCAGGTCCGGCCGTGATGTCTGAATTATCCGTGTCCCATCGCCGAAACATCGCGCGATCTCTTGGGCTTCGTTGATCGCGACATTGGGGCCGACAACGACCGCGAGTACGTCCACATCGCGTGAGGCGAGTGCTTTGGCGCAGTCCTTGGCGGTAGAGGTCCCATCGGAAAGGAACAATATTTTCATTGGGTGGGTGCTAGACATCGGTAATCGTGAACCTCAAAAACCGCCACTTGATATACGACGCTTCGGCGCTTGTCTTGGCAAAACCACCGAGAACGCCACGGTTGCGGATTGACGAACAATTGGGATGCGATGGCGGCGGATGTACTTGTGCCGTCGCGGATTACGATGGAGCCATGCGCGCCAGCGCCGCCAAGGTTCGAACCGACCGCTCCAGCAGAATTTCAAACTTCGCCTGGTAGTCGGAAACGTCACCGATATCCGCGTTTTCTTGCCGATCCACCATGACGGTCGCGAGAAAAGCCTCTAGTTCGGTCCGGCTTTCCTCCAAGGCTTGGGTCTTTCGCGGATGCCGCCATGAGTTCCCCGGCAAGACCCAGCAGGAAAGATGCGCGGTTATCATTTGATTGACGAGATCCTCCACCGCCCAGGGGCTAGCGACCTCATGATAAGCCAACTCAGCCGCGATGGCGTCCATGAAAGCATCAAAACGCGTGGAAAAATCAGAAGCGAAAATGGTTTTTCTCAGGTCGCCGGAAATCTCGTGGGATATGGTTCCCTTATGTTGGCTAAGGGCAAGGGCGGGGCTACTTAGAAGCTTGGCCTTTCCGTGCAGCAATATGTGAATGTATGCGAGCCTTTCTCCAAGGAACGCGCCCTTCGGGTCTACCTTGAATGCCGCGTGGTAGGCGCGGCGCACGGCGGCGGTCCGCATCGTACCATAGGCAAGGTTTATCCAATTCGTCATGAGTTTGATGACTCTCACCAACGGGTCCGAGGCACTAAAGGTGTCCTCGCTCCCCTGGTGCTCATACCAGAACTCGGCTTCCTTATTATCATTTATCGCCACGTATATCTGGCGTCCGATACAGCAAGAATACTCAGCGTTTTCCGACAGGAACCGAGCTCGTTCAGAGATCGTTTCCGGAAGAATCGCGCCGTCATCCGCGTATATTTGAATGAATTCCGTTTTTGTTTCATCCGCCGCCATCGCGTGTTTTAGAACCGGCGAGGTGGGCTCTGGCAATTCCATGACCCGAAGGTCGATCTTGCCAGCGAGCGCGGCGGCATAATCTTGAATTTCCCGCCGGGCGCGGGGATTTGAAGAGTCCACGACAAGCACGGGAAACGCGACACCCGCCTCGGCGATGGATTCGATCATCAGTTTCAAAGACGCGGGCCGGTTGTGGCTATTCAGGACAATGGTGACGTCGTTCATTTGCTCTTCCATTGCCACCTCGTGGACCTTGCTCGGCATCTTGCGCGTGAAATAGAACCCAGACTTGCGGGATTGAAGGAACCGACCATCGACCAGTTTCGGTATGAATTTCCACGGGAGTTTTCAGAAAAAGAGCGGAAATACCAAATTTCCGCCATTTCTTGTCAAACCATCCGCTTGGGAGGGTTTGGCGACCCCTACGGGATTCGAACCCGTGTTGCCGGCGTGAAAGGCCAGTGTCCTAGGCCTCTAGACGAAGGGGTCGCAAGCCCTCTGTGAGAGCCCGGCTTGTTTACTCGACCGTTTCAGGGAAATCAAGGCCGAGAATAATTATCACGGGGCTGACTTGCGCGGCGCCCATACCTCCCGAATAATACATGTCTGTCACGCGGATCAAACCACCGGGCCGGAGCCAATCGGCCACCCTCCAGGCGCCTCGTCGCCACACCGTTCCGCTTTGATATTAAGGGAGAATCTCATGCGAAAAGCGATATTTACCGCCGCCTCCTTATTTGGCGCGGTCGCGTTCTCGGGCACCGCCAGCGCCGAATGCACCGCGGAAAACTGGAAGGGTTGCGCCGGCAAGGCCTGGGTCGACGGCAAGGTCATGGACACCCCGCTCGGCTCCAAATGGTGGCCGAATCCGCTTTGGGGCGGCGATGATCAGGCCGGCTCCACCAACTGGTACACCAAGCCCGAGGTGATCAAGCGCGCCCTGTCGGCGACGAAATCCGGCAAGGTCTACAAGCTCGGCCACGATTATCACTCGGAAATGCCGCTCTTCGGCGCCCGCAAATTCTCGCTGCGGATTCCCGGCACCCCCACGGGCGGCACATTCGGGTCGAACCGAATCATGTGGAATGACGAATTCCTCGCCACCGAGGTCGGTCAGGTCGGCACCCAGTTCGACGGTCTCGGCCATATCGGGGTTCAGGTCGGCGCCGATGGCGATAAGACGCAAATGCGCTGGTATAACGGCTTCACCGCCGCCGAAATGGGCGGGGCTTACGGCCTCCAGAAGCTCGGCACCCAGGCGCTGCACCCGATCGTTGCCCGCGGTATCCTGCTGGATATCCAAGCCGTGCGCGGTCGCGACATGGAAAAGGGTGAGCTGATCACCATGGACGACGTCAAGGCGGCCCTGAAGAAGCAGGGCATGGCGGACTTTAAGTTCGCCGCCGGCGACGCGATCATCTTCCGCACGGGCTGGGAGAGCCATTGGACCAATGCGGCGAAATACAATGACGGTGCCCCCGGCATCGGCATGGAGGTCGCGCGCTGGGTGGCCGAGGAAGTGCAGGCCGGCGTGACCGGCGGAGATACCTGGCCGGTCGACGCGGTGCCGAACCCGGATCCGGGTTGTGTGTTCTGCGTGCATCAGTATCTGCAGACCCGCCACGGCATCGTCAATCAGGAGAACATGAAGCTCTCCGAGCTGGCGAAGGACGGTGTGTATCTCTTCACCTACATGTACAGCCCGGCGCCGATCAGGGGCGCCACCGGATCCATGGGCGCGCCCATCGCGATCAACTAAGACGGCTCATCGTTTGAGTTAGAGCTTGCGACCGGGGCCGGCCCGTATGGACCGGCCCCCTCTTTTTTGAACGGACCTTCATGACGTCAACCATTCCGGTAACCGTGCTGACCGGCTTTCTCGGCTCCGGCAAGACCACGCTGTTGAACCGCCTGTTGAAGGACCCGGCCCTGGCCCGCACCGCCGTCGTGGTCAATGAGTTCGGCGAGATCGGTCTCGACCATCTGATGCTGGAGCCGTTGGACGGCGAGACGGTGGTGATGGCCGCCGGCTGTCTGTGCTGCAC
>JADHLJ010000023.1 GCA_016780745.1 Alphaproteobacteria bacterium
TGTTGAACCCCGCGATGGTGACCAGCGCGGTCGAGGCGAAGCTGGAGCCAAAGCCTTGATCCTCGACAAAGGCGGGAAGGTGGGTCGCGACGAACTGCACCTGAAAGCCGCAGACGAAGAAGCCGATGGTCAGCAGGATGAAGCCGGAATGGCCACGCGCCTCGACAGTGCCTGGGTCAGGTTCTGGATCGGCCCGCCGGGCTTGGCGTTCGCCGCCGCCGAGCAGCACCATGACGGCGGATCGGATCGAGGAAGACATGTGAGGCACTCCTGAAACGGCGTTTTGGCTGGGCTATGTCTTGGCGGGGCTATCGGCTAGCCCTGGTTTCGAACGATGACTTTGTTCCTCTCATCGTGGCGGCGCTTGAGCTCCTTCAGCACCAGGGCGGCGCAGTCGGTGGGGGAGTGCCGTACATCCACGCGGATCGGTCGCTCGGCCTCGCTTGGGTCCTCCAGGGTCGCGAACTGGCTGTCCAGCAGCGTCGCCGGCATAAAATGCGCGCGGGCTTCCATGCGCGCGCGGATCAGGTCCTTGGTGCCCTCGAGATAGACCAGATGGGTATTCTCGCGATCCCCGATCAGCAGTTCGCGATATCCGGCCTTTAGCGCCGAGCAGGCGACCACCAGGTGCTGTTTGCGTTCGATATAGGCGTCGACCTGTTCGGCGATCAGCAGCAACCAGGGCCAGCGATCGGAATCATCGAGCGGCGTGCCGCCCCGCATCTTCGCGACATTCTCCGGCGGGTGAAAATCATCACCCTCGGCGAAGGAACAGCGTAGCCGCTCGGCCAGATGTTCGCCGACGGTGGTCTTGCCGGAGCCGCTGACCCCCATGATCAGCACGATCATGACGTCGTGCTCCAATCCTCGTGAAAGTCGCCCGCCCGGTCGACCCGCTTGAATTGGTGCGCGCCGAAGAAATCCCGTTGCGCCTGAATCAGATTGGCCGGCAGTCGGGCGCTGACATAGCCGTCGAAATAAGCCAGCGACGCGGAGAGGGCGGGAACCGGGATGCCGGCGCCGACGGCCGCCGTCACCACCGCGCGCAACGCTGGCACCGTTCGCTCCATCATCTCGGAAAACGCCGGGGCCATGAGGAGGTTGGCGATTTCCGGGTTGTCGGAAAACGCGGCGGCCACGTCATCGAGAAAGCCCGCCCGGATGATGCATCCGGCGCGCCAGTTCCGCGCGACCCTGTCCAGCGCCAGCTCCCAACCATTGGCCTCGCTGGCGGCGGCGAGGACCGCGAAACCTTGCGCATAGGCGCAGATCTTTCCGGCCAGCAGGGCGTCGGCCAGTTGCTCCTTCGTGACGCTGTTGGCGGAGGCGTCGGGCCGGGAGAAACGCGCGGCCGCGGCGCTACGCTCCCCGGTCAGGGACGAGACCACCCGCGCGCTCACCGCCTCGGCGATGCTGGGCGCGGCGACGCCGAGTTCCAGAGCGGCGATCGAGGCCCAACGCCCGGTGCCCTTCTGGCCGGCGGAATCCAAGACCAGATCGACCAGGGGGCGTCCGGTCTCGGGATCGGCCTTGCGCAGGACCGTGGCGGTAACGTCGATCAGGAACGAAGAGAGCGGGCCGTCGCGCCAGGCGTCGAAAATCTCGGCGATCGCCGCCGCGCCAAGCCCTTGGCCGCGGGCTAGCAGGTCATAAATCTCGGCGATCAGCTGCATGTCGGCGTATTCGATACCGTTATGCATCATCTTGACGAAATGTCCGACCGCCGCCGCGTTGCCGAGCCGCTCGGCGCAGGCCGCGCCGTCATCGGCCTTGGCCGCGATTGCCAGCAAAATCGTCTCAAGGCGTTGATAGGTCTCGGCCGATCCGCCCGCCATCAGGGCCGGGCCATGCCGCGCGCCTTCCTCGCCGCCGGACACCCCAAGCCCGAGATAGCCGATACCGGCCTCGCGAACCCGCGCCTCGCGGCGGGCCGTGTCCTGGTAGTCCGAGTTCCCGCCATCGGCGATCACGTCGCCCGGCGAGAGCAGGGGGAGGAGCGTTTCGATGGCCTGATCAACCGCCGGCCCCGCCGTGATCATCAGCAAGACCGCGCGCGGCGCGCGAAGGCTTGCAACGAAGCCCGCGAGATCTTCGTTGGCGCTCGACAGGGCCGCCTCGCGCTGGGCCACCTTCCGGAGATCCGGGTCGCGCTCATATCCGCTGACCCGGATGCCCCGATCAGCGATGTTAAGCGCGAGATTGCGTCCCATCACTCCAAGTCCCAGAACCCCGATTTCCGCGTCCGCCATCCAGCCATTCCTCTCGCGCCGACGATATCCTGCTTACGCGGGATCACGAAGGCTTGTCCATCACGCCGGTGATGGCATCAAGTTCGACGGCGATCCGGTGGGGAGAAGCCGGAACCAGGCCCGCACCGTCATCCCGCCGAAGGGCGGGACCCATGCCGCCTTTGTCGACTTGTGACGGCGGGTTGACGTGGATGGCGGTGAGACAAGCAATCGAAACACCTAATGTATCGGAGGTCACCGGAATGGGTCCCGCCCTTCGGCGGGATGACAGCGGAAAGATCGGGACGACAGCGGAAAGAGTGGGATGACAAAAGTTAGAAGCGAAAGCCGCCGCCTCTTACGTTCGGGACCCGCCGCCGCCCCGACGCGCGTCCCAGGCGTCGCGGAGTTTCCAGCTCCAGTAGACCAGTTGCGCGGCAACCAGACCGGCGGGGCCGCCGGCGAAATCGAGGCCGAAGGGGGCGAAGGCCTGATAGGCGTGGTCATCCTCGGCGATGGCCCGGGCGATCAGCTCGCCGCCCATCGTGGTCGTGTTGAGGCCATGACCGCCATACCCCTGATTGTACCAAAGCCCGGGGCTTAGCTGACCGATCTGCGGCATGCGGTGGCGGGCATAGCCCATGGTGCCGGCCCAGGCGGTCTCGGCCCGGATGCCGCGCAGCTGTGGGTAGACGCCGAACAGATCCTCCAGCATCCGCTCCTCCAGATTGGCCGGACGACGCGAGATGCTCATGCCGCCGCCCCAAAGCAGCCTTGTGTCGGGCAGGGCGCGGTAATAATTCTCGATCCGGCGATTATCGGCCGCGGCATGGGGCGCCCGGATGGCGCTCTGGAGCCGGTCGTCCAACGGTTCGGTCAACAGAACATAGGTGCCGATCGGCAGGATCGACCAGGACAGGCGCTGGTTCAGCCAGCCGATCTCTCCGGAACAGCAAAACACCACGTTATCGGCGACTACCTCGCCGGTATCGGTGACCACGCGATGCCGGTCGCCCTGTTTGGTGATGGACTTGACCGGCGATTGCTCATGGAGGATCGCGCCCAGGCCTTCCGCCGCGATGGCCGCGCCATTGGCATAGTTGAGGGCGTGCAGCTGATGGGCGCGGGGGTTGAAAACCGCGTCGTGATAGCGCGGGCTAAGATACGTTTCGGCCACTTTCTCGCGCGGCCAATATTCAAGCGCCCCACCGAAGCGCTGATTCATGTAGCCGATACCGGCCTTCACCGCATCCGGGTTGTCGGTCCAGGAATTGCGCACCACGCCGGCGGGCGCGTCGCCGCAATCGATCTCGTATTGCTCGACCCGGCGGCGGATCAGATCCACCGCGTCCTCGGACATCCGGTAAAGCTCCTGGGCGCTTTCGAGGCCAACCCGCGCCTCGAGATCGCGCGCGCCGAGGGCGAAGCCCGCCGACAGAAAGCCGCCATTGCGGCCCGACGCGCCCCAGCCGATGCGATGGGCCTCCAACAGCACCACCCGGCGCCCACGCTCCGCCAGGCCCAGCGCCGTCGCGATTCCGGCTAATCCGCCGCCGATCACGCAGGTCTCCGTCTCCACCCGGCCGTCCAGCGCGGGTCGGTCCCTCGGCGCGGTGCGGGTGCGACTGTAATAGCTGTCGATATGTTCGCTTGGGCGCATGGCGGCTCGCTCAGTTCGACTTCAGGTGCCAAGGCGCGCTTGGATCAGGGCCAGGGCCTCGCGGATCGTGGCCAGGCGAATCGCCAAGCGGTCGCCGTCGAAAACATGATGCGCCGCGATGGTCGCCTCGCCGCGGCGCGCGCAACCGAAATGCACCAGGCCCACGGGCTTGACCTCGGTCCCGCCGCCGGGGCCGGCGACGCCAGTGACCGAGACGGTGATATCGGCGCGGGATCGCTCCAACGCACCCTCGGCCATGGCGCGGGCCACCGGCTCGCTGACCGCGCCATGCTCAATGATCAGGTCCATCGGCACGCCCAGCATCTCGTTCTTGGCCTCGTTGGAATAGGTGACGAACCCCCGATCGACGACGGCGGAGGAGCCGGCGATTTCCGTCAGGCATCCGGCGATCAGACCGCCGGTACAGCTTTCCGCCGTCGCCAGCATCACGCCGGACGCCTTGCAGAGTTCCAACAGCGCCGCGGCCTGGGTGGTGACGTCATCGGGCAGGGTGGTCATATCGCGCCTCTAAAAGGGAAACCGAACGCTAGCATCGACGACTCCGGCTACCCAAGCGCCGCGAAAATGTAAACGCCGAGCCCCATCACCGCCGCGCCTTGAATGCCGGCGAGAACATCGTCCAGCATCACGCCGAGGCCGCCATGGACATTCCTGTCCGCCCAGCCGGTCGGCCAGGGTTTGAGAATGTCGAAAAGCCGAAAGGCCAGAAACGCGCCGAGATAGAACATCGGGTCCAAAGGCGTCACCAAGAGCACCAACCATTGCCCGACAACCTCGTCGATCACGCAGGCGCCGGCATCATGGGTACCGGTGGCGTGGGCATATCCGGCGCAGGCCCAGACTCCGACCGCGAAAACAACGATAGCGGCGGCCGCGAGTATCCAGGGCCCGCCACTGCTCATCATCCACCAGCCAAGGGGGAGCGCGGCCAGCGAGCCCCAGGTGCCCGGTGCCTTGGGCAACCAGCCGATGCCGAACACCGTCGCGGCCATGACGGCGGGATTGGCGATTGAGGGCCTGTTCTCGGATTTAGGCTCAGCCATTGTCGATCGGCAATCGCGCGGCGGCGCTGGCCTGGGCGGCGATGCCTTCACCGCGCCCGGTGAAGCCGAGCCGCTCCGTGGTTGTCGCCTTGACGCTGACCCGCGCGACGGGAAGCGCCAGGATCTCGGCGATCCGGGCCCGCATGGCCTCGCGGTGAGGGGTGATCTTGGGTCGCTCGCAAATCAGGGTGACGTCGACATTGACGATCTCACCGCCCCGCGCCCGCAGCAAAGCCGCGGCATGGGCAAGGAATCGGTCGGACGCCGCGCCGCGCCATCTCGGATCGCTCGGCGGGAAATGCTGGCCGATATCGCCATCCGCGATCGCGCCGAGCAGAGCGTCGGTCAAGGCATGCAGCGCCACATCCGCGTCCGAATGCCCCAGCAACCCCTGATCATGCGGAATCTTTACACCACAAAGCGTTACGTGATTACCTTCACCAAGTCTATGAACATCATAGCCGCTACCGATTCGCGTCTCGAAGGCCAGGGCCAGATGCCGCGCCGCGCGCTCGAAATCCGCCGGTTCGGTGACTTTGAACAATGCCTCGTCGCCGGCGACGGCGGCGACCGACAGACCCGCGCGCTCGGCGATCGCCACATCGTCGGTCAATGCTTCACCCGCATAGTGCCGATGCGCCTCCAGGATCGGGAGAAAGTGGAAAGCCTGTGGGGTTTGGGCGCGAAATAATCCGGCGCGATCCACCGTCGTCTCGATGTCGCCATCGACGGCCCGCTTGAGAGTGTCGACGACCGGAAGCACCGGCAGGGCACCAGGCGAGTTGGTAAGGGCGTCCAGCAATCCGTCAATCACCACGCGTGAAAGAAACGGCCTTGCCGCGTCGTGGATGAGTACCTTTTCTGGAGCATGCGCCGCCAGTGCCTCAAGGCCCAACCGGACCGAGTCCTGGCGTTCCGCCCCGCCAACGACCGGATCGAGCAACGGTAAATGCCCGCAGGCTTCTTGGTAGAGCGCTTCGTGGCCCGGCGCGATCACCACGGCGACCGCGTCGATGGCTTGATGGTCGAGCAGAGCCCGGGCGGCCCGCGCGACCAGCGCTTCTCCGGCGATCCGGCGATATTGTTTCGGCACCGCGCCGCCGGCCCGCTCGCCCTGGCCGGCGGCCACCACAAGGCCGAAGGCTCCGCCCGTGGTCTTGTTCATTCGCGATATCCCGTTTCAGTCGACTTGAGCCGCGCCCGCGCGCGCCGCGCATGATATAGTTCCCTCATGGCTCTGTCTTTCACCTTTGGGCTCGCGGCGTTGGCCGCGCTGTTGCCCGCCGCTTTCGATCCCTTCCGAGCAAGGCGCGAGGGCGGCGAGGCGTTGCGGTGGGCGCTGTTGGTTCTCGCGGTCGCCGGGCCGACCCTATGGTCCCTCAACCAGTTTTCCGGGGCGTGGCGCGCGGATTTCGCGGTGGCGCTGTGGCTATCGATTTCCGCCAGCCTCCTATGCTTTTTGGGACTGTGTCTGCTCCAAGCCCAGGCCAAGGCGCTGGCGCCCTTGTTGCTTCCCTATCTCTTTGTGCTCGGCGCGGCGGCCATGGTTTTCGAGACCCAGGGCGGCGGCGATGGCGGCGCGGCATCAGCGCTTACCCCGTCCGTCTGGGTGATCCTACATATCGCCAGCTCGGTTGCCACCTACGCCTTGGTCACCTTGGCGGCGGTGGCCGGTCTGTCGGTGTTCCTGTGCGAGCGAGCCCTGAAACGCAAGGCGACTAATCGCCTGGTCGCGCTTCTGCCCTCGATCATGGACGCGGAGCGCCTCCAGGTTCGCCTTCTGGTCGGCGCCCTGATCGTCCTGCTCGCCGGACTTTTGAGCGGCGTGGTTTTGGAGCTTCGGGAAACCGGGCGGATTCTGATCGCGGATCACAAAACCATTCTCAGCCTCTGTGCCCTGGTGGTTATTGCCGGCATTCTTTTCGCTCATGCCAAATCCGGGATGCGCGGCCGCGCGGCGGCGCGGGTGGTGTTGTTGGCGTATCTGCTGCTGACCTTGGCCTATCTAGGGGTTAAGTTCGTCACCGATGTGTTGATTTAGGACCGGGGCCGCAAAGGTCTTGCCCATCCGCGAATTTGCTGTAGATTGCTCAATTCCTAGGCACGCCTCTATACTGATGAAATTATGAGCATTCAAATCGGCCCCGTTCAGATTGACGATCCTGTCCTGCTTGCGCCCATGTCCGGCGTGACGGATGAGCCGTATCGTAAATTGGTGCGCCGAAGCGGTTGCGGCCTCGTGGTTTCCGAAATGATCGCCAGCGGCGCGATGATCCGGGCGGTACGCGAGGAGATCCAGAAACTCGCCAGCGATTGCGCCGAGGAATACCCGATGGCCGTACAACTGGCGGGCTGGGACCCGGCGGACATGGCCGAGGCGGCGCGACTGAACGAGGCACGGGGCGCCGCGATTATCGATATCAACATGGGCTGTCCGGCCAAAAAGGTGGTCAACAAGCTCGCCGGCTCGGCGCTGATGCGCGACGAGTTGCTGGCGGGCCGGATCATCGAGGCGGTGGTGAACGCCGTTTCGGTGCCGGTGACCCTGAAGATGCGCACCGGTTGGGACGACGCGGACAGAAACGCGCCGAGGCTCGCGCGGATCGCCGAGGAGGCGGGGGTCCGGATGCTGACCGTGCACGGCCGCACCCGCTGTCAGATGTATACCGGTCACGCGGATTGGAATTTCATTGGCGAAGTGAAGCGCGCGGTCGCGATCCCCGTCGTGGCGAATGGCGATATCGAGAGCGTGGATGACGCGGCGGAATGCCTGCGGATATCCGGTGCCGACGGGGTGATGATCGGGCGCGGCGCCTATGGCCGGCCTTGGTTTCCGAACCAGGTGGCCCGGTTCCTGCGCGACGGCACCCGGCTTGCCGACCCGTCCTTGGAGGCTCAGCACGCGACCTTGCTGGAACATGTGGACGCGATGCTCTCGCATTACGGCGCGCGCACCGGCTCCCGCATCGCGCGCAAGCATATCGGCTGGTACACCAAGGGCCTGCCGGATTCCGCCCGGTTCCGCCAGATGATCCACAACGCGGGCAACGATGCCGGGATCTTCGAGGCGATTGACGCGCTCTATGACGCGGCGGGTGAAAGGCTGGCGGCATGACGGGCGCGCGCGACAACCGCTCATCACCTTCCAAGACCGCGCCGCCGCATGGCGCCATTTTGAACGCCCTGCCGCACCCGGTCATGACCATCGACGGGGGCAACGCGCTCCGGTTTCTAAACTCCGCCGCCGAAACCTTTTTCGACGGCAGCGCGCCGGTTCTGGTCGGCCAACAGCTCGCTGGCCTGATCCCCATCGACAGCCCGCTGTTCAGCATGATCGAGCAGGCCCGCGCCACCGGCAGCAGTTTCGCGGATTACGATCTGCCGATGGAAAGCCCCAGATTGGGCATCAAAATCGTCAATATCGAGGTCTCGCCGGTCGCGGAAAGCGCCGGAGAGATCGCCATCACCCTGTTCGAGCGTTCGATCGCCCATCGTCTGCACCACCAGTTGCAGTTTCGCGGCGCCGCCCGGTCGGTCTCGGCGATGGCGGCGATGCTGGCGCATGAGGTGAAGAACCCGCTTTCGGGCATCCGCGGCGCGGCGCAATTGCTGGAACAAACCATTGAGAGCGACGACAAGGCGCTGACCGAACTGATCTGCAACGAGACCGATCGGATCTGCGCCCTGGTCGATCGGATGGAGGTCTTCGCCGACGAGCGCCCAATCCGTAAGGAAGCGATCAACATCCATGAGGTGCTGGATCACTGCCGGCGCGTGGCGTCGACGGGCTTTGGCCGTCACGTGACCTTTATCGAGCGGTACGACCCGTCGCTGCCGCCGGCGCTGGGCAATCGGGATATTCTGATCCAGCTGTTTTTGAATCTGCTGAAGAACGCTTGCGAGGCCGTACCGAAGTCCTCGGGGGCCGAGGTGCAACTCGCCACGTCATACCGCCACGGCATGCGCCTGGCGGTTGGTGGTAGCGGTCAACGCATGGATCTTCCCCTGCTGATCTCAATCCAGGATAACGGACCAGGCATTCAGGAAGATCTGCGCGCCAATCTGTTTGAGCCGTTCGTCACGACCAAGGCTTCCGGTTCGGGTCTCGGGCTCGCCTTCGTCGCCAAGGCTGTCGCCGATCACGGCGGCGTCGTTGAGTTGGATTCCGAGCCCCGTCGCACGGTGTTTCGGGTTACCCTGCCGATTGCCGACAAGGCTGGTTTGGCGAACGAGTCCGAACAACGCGCGATCATGCGTCATCCGGCCCGTCGGGATGTGGCGTGATGATGGATCGCGCGACGATCTTGATCGCCGATGACGATCCCGCCATCCGCACGGTCCTCACGCAAGCTCTGACCCGAGTCGGCCATGAAGTGCGCTCCACCGGCACCGCGGCGCATCTCTGGGAATGGATCAGCGAAGGGCTCGGCGACCTGGTGATTACCGACGTGGTGATGCCGGATGAAAGCGGGCTGGATCTGCTGCCCAAGATCCGTCGCGCGCGCCCGGACCTGCGGGTCATCGTGATGAGCGCGCGCAACACCCTGCTGACCGCCGTGCAGGCGAGCGAGCGCGGGGCCTTCGACTATCTCTCCAAACCCTTCGATCTGTCGAAGCTGACCGAGGTTGTGCGCAAGGCGCTGTCCAGCACCGCCGCGCCGTCAAGCGACACGGCCCCTCGGGTTGAGAGCGACGGCGATCAGATGCCGCTGATCGGTCGGTCCGCGCCGATGCAGGAAATCTACCGGGTCATGGCGCGGCTCATGGGAACCGACTTGACGGTGATGATCGCCGGCGAGTCCGGGACCGGCAAGGAGTTGATCGCCCGCGCGCTGCATGACTACGGCAAACGCAGCGACGGGCCGTTCGTCGCGATCAACATGGCGGCGATCCCACGCGAGTTGATCGAGAGCGAATTGTTCGGCCATGAGAAGGGGGCTTTCACTGGCGCCGCCAACCGCTCCAGCGGGCGGTTCGAGCAGGCACGCCGAGGCACGCTGTTTCTCGATGAAATCGGTGATATGCCGCCGGAGGCGCAGACCCGGCTGCTGCGGGTCCTGCAAGAGGGCGAATATACCAGCGTCGGCGGCCGCGAGCCGGTACAGGCCAATGTCCGGATCATCGCCGCCACGCACCGGGATCTGCGCCAGCTTATCCGCCAGGGCCTGTTTCGCGAGGATCTGTTCTATCGTCTGAACGTGGTTCCGATCCGCCTGCCGGCCCTGCGCGAGCGGCGCGAGGATATTCCCGACCTGGTGCATCATTTCCTAAGGCAAGCGCTTGCCGACGGCCTGCCGGCCAAAACCATGGATGCCGCGGCGATGAAGGCGCTGATGGCGCATTCCTGGCCCGGCAATGTGCGCGAACTGGAAAATCTGGTGAAACGCCTGGCGGCGCTCTACTCGGAGGAGATCGTCGGCCCGGAGGCGATCGAGCAAGAGTTGAGCGAGCAGGCCGCGCACTCCGAGCCCGCCGAGAGCCCCCGCTCCGAGAGCCTTTCGGAGGCGGTGGATCGCCATCTCCACGATTATTTCCTCGCTCATGAGGACGAGCTGCCGGCCGCCGGTCTCTATAGCCGGATCCTGCGCGAGATCGAGCGCCCGTTGATCGCCCGCTCGCTCGCCGCGACAAAAGGCAACCAATTGCGGGCGGCGGATATGCTGGGGTTGAACCGAAACACCCTACGCAAGAAGATCCGCGAGTTGGACATCCCCGTTGTGCGTGGCCTAAAATAGCGCATGCGTGGCATCTGGGGGTCGGTGACGACGTGACCCGCGATCAGGCAAGCAATCCGGAGATGAAATGACCGACTCGGTACTCCCGAGGGCCGGGCAAGACCAGCCGGACGCTGGCGTCGGCGGCACCGTCGAGCTGGTCACCCCGGAGCGGAACGACGTCTCGTCGGTGGACGAGGAAGCGCTCGCCCCGCCGACGGTCTTTGGATTGCGTTGGACGGCGTTGCGGGATTGGGCGCGGCGCGTGGGCTTCCTGCGCAAAGCCGCCTACGCGCTTACCTTGCTGGCGATTTCCGCGGGTGTCGGCAGTTACATGACCTTCGCCAATGCCGGTCCCGCCGGACCCGATCCGGAGCTGGTGCTCGGCCTTTTGTACCTCAATTTGACGTTGTTGCTCGGCCTCGGCGCGCTGGTCGCTCATCGCTTGGTTAATCTCTGGGTAGAGCGCCGCCAGGGGCTGGCCGGCTCGCGCCTGCATGGCCGTCTGGTGTTGCTGTTCAGCGGCGTGGCGGTAACGCCGACCATTGTCGTGGTGGTGTTTTCGGTTCTGCTATTTGATTTCGGCATCCGTTCCTGGTTCAGCGAGCGGATCGGAACGGCGGTGCGTGGTTCTCACGCCGTCGCCGAGGCTTATCTGGAGGAGCATCGGCGCAATATTCTCGGCGACGCCCTGGCGATGGCCAAGGACTTGAACCGCGATGCGGCTATTCTGCTATCCCGGCCACAACGTCTTGGCCAGATCCTTCGGGCTCAGGCGGCGATCCGTAACTTGAGCGAGGTCGTGGTTTTCGAGGAATCCGGCAAGGTTCTGGCGCGTACCGGCCTCAGCCTGACCTTCGATTTCGAGCCTTTTCCCGAGGCCGCCTTCCACCGGGCCCGCGCGGGCGAGGTGGCGACCCTGACCAGCGATGTGGACCGGATCCGCGCCATCGTGCGTCTCGAGGGCTTTGTCGATGCCTATCTCTATCTCGGCCGTTATGTCGAACCGGAGATCCTCGCCTATATCGATCGCACCAAACAGGCTGTCGCCCAGTACCGGGAGCTTGAGGGAAGGCGGTTCGATATTCAGATCACCTTCGCCATGATTTTCGCCGTGGTCTCGCTGTTGCTGCTTTTCGCGGCAATCTGGGTGGGCCTGAACCTGGCCACCCGGCTGGCGCGCCCGGTCAGTGATCTGATCGGGGCGGCGGAGAAGGTCAGCGCCGGTGATCTTACCGCTCGGGTCGGCGAGGGCGGAGAGATCAGCGAGCTTGGGACCCTGACCCGGGCCTTTAACCGGATGACCCGACAATTATCGGCTCAGCGCGACGATCTGATTGACGCGCACCGCGAGGAAGACAGGCGGCGGCGCTTCACCGAGGCGGTGCTGGGCGGCGTGTCGGCGGGGGTCATCGGTCTAGACCCGGCGGGCCGGATCAATCTGCCGAACGAGTCGGCGGCGCAATTGTTGGGCGTGGAGCTTTCCCATCTCGCGGATAGCCAACTAGAGGTTGCCTTGCCCGAAATGGCGGAGTTACTGGATCAGGCGCGGCGCCGGCCCTCGCGCCTGGCGGAGGGCCAGATCGAACTCTCCCGGGGCGACCGGCGGATCACGCTTCTCGCCAGGATATCGGCGCAGCGATCGGAGGGGGAGCTGTCCGGATTCGTCGTCACATTCGATGACATCTCGGAGCTGCAATCGGCTCAGCGCAAGGCCGCCTGGGCCGATGTCGCGCGGCGGATCGCGCATGAAATCAAAAACCCGCTCACGCCGATCCAATTGTCGGCCGAGCGGCTGAAGCGCAAATATCTGCGCCAGATCAACGAGGACCCGGACACATTCGAGTCCCTGACCGATACCATCGTACGTCAGGTCGAGGATATCGGCGGCATGGTCGACGAGTTTTCGGAGTTCGCCCGGATGCCGGACGCGGTGCTCGCGCCGGCCAGCCTCTCGGCTCTTCTGCGCGAGCAAACCGCGTTGCAGGATACCGCGCACCCGGAGGTCACCTTCGAGCTCGTGACGCCGGAGGAGGATGTTGAGCTGACGATCGACGCGCGCCAGATACGCCAGGCGATCACCAATCTGCTTCAGAACGCCGCCGATTCGATCGAAGCGCGTGAGGGCGAAATTGCCCAGTCCGACGGGTGGATCGAAACCCGGTTAAGTGTCGAACCCCATGGGGTCTCGATTTCAGTATCCGATAATGGCCGGGGTCTGCCTTCCGAAAACCGGGACAGGCTGACCGAGCCCTATGTGACCACCCGCGAGAAGGGGACGGGTCTCGGGCTGGCCATCGTGCGCAAAATCATGGAAGATCACGACGGTGGGGTTCGAATAATCGACCGTGATGGTGGCGGCGCCGTCGCGATCATGGATTTCCCAAACCCGGCGGAAAGAGTGATCGGGGATGCCGCCTTGATCGATGGCGCGCCCGATGGCGCGAGCGACGAAGAGGTTCGGATAGATGGCGAATGATATCCTGATCGTCGATGACGAGGACGATATCCGCGCGCTGATCGCTGGCATTCTCGAGGATGAGGGCTACGATACCCGCCAGGCGGCTAATTCGGATGAAGCACTGGCGAAGATCAATGACCGGGTTCCCAGCCTGCTCATCTTGGATATTTGGCTACAGAACAGCACCCTGGACGGCATGGAAATCCTCGATCGGGTCAAGGAGGCGCACGCCTCGCTGCCGGTGATCATGATCAGTGGTCACGGCAATATCAAAACCGCCGTCGATGCCATCAAGCGCGGCGCCTACGAATTCATCGAGAAGCCCTTCAAGGCGGACCGATTGCTCCTGCTTGTGCGTCGCGCCGTCGAGGCGACGCGTCTGGAGCGCGAGAACCGGGAACTCCTCCGCAAGGTCGGCCAGACCAATGAGCTAATCGGCACCTCGACGGGCCTCACCCAGGTTCGCTCCGCCATCGACAAGGTCGCGCCCACCAATAGCCGGGTGCTGATCACTGGCCCGGCCGGCGCCGGCAAGGAAGTCGTGGCCGGAATGATCCATGCCCGTTCCGGCCGGATGCGGGGACCGATGGTGGTCTTGAACTGCGCCACGCTTAACCCAGAGCGTCTCGAGAGCGAATTGTTCGGCACGGAAAACTCGATGGATGGCCCCGACGTCTCGAACGCCGTCGGGGTGTTCGAGCGCGCCCATAAGGGAACCCTGTTCCTCGACGAGGTCGCGGACATGCCGCTGGAAACCCAGGGCAAGATCGTCCGCGTGCTGCAGGAACAGCGGTTTCGCCGGGTCGGCGGCAAGACCGAGGTGGAGGTCGACGTACGCGTCATCGCCTCGACCAATCGGGACCTGCAACAGGAGATCGCCACCGGACGGTTCCGCGAGGATTTGTTCTACCGATTGAACGTGGTACCGGTGCGGGTCCCGGCCCTGCGTGAGCGGCGCGAGGATATCCCGCGCCTGACCAAGTATTTTCTGCGCCAATCCGCCGAGGCGTCCGGCATGCCGCTCCGCGAGATTTCCGACGATGCCCTGGCCGCGCTTCAGGCTTATGACTGGCCGGGTAATGTGCGACAATTGCGGAACGTGATCGATTGGCTGTTGATCATGGCGCCGGGAACCTCGCGGGATATGGTGCGCGCCGAAATGCTACCGCCGGAGATTGTCTCCGTCGCGCCGACGACCCTGCAACTGGACCGAGGCGTGGAGATCATGGGGATGGCGTTGCGCGATGCGCGGGAAACCTTCGAGCGCGAGTATCTTCTGGCGCAGGTAAACCGGTTCGGCGGTAATATCTCCCGCACCGCGAGCTTCGTCGGCATGGAGCGTTCGGCCTTGCATCGCAAGCTCAAGTCACTGGGCGTCACTCAAGGGGAGCGGCCGGCCAAGGCCGGCTGATGCCGCGGCATGAAAGTGGTGATTTGCGGGGCCGGACAGGTCGGCACCAGTATCGCGCAGCATCTGGCGAGCGAGAATAACGACGTCACGGTCATCGACCAGGAAGCCAGCCTGGTACGCAAGATTAGTGAAACCCTGGATGTCCGCGGCATTCAAGGGCTTGCGTCGCAGCCGAACATCCTTCAACAGGCCGGCGCCGCCGAGGCCGACATGCTGATCGCGGTGACGTTCTCCGACGAGGTCAACATGGTCGCCTGCCAGGTCGGCCATTCGCTCTTCGACATTCCGACCAAGATCGCCCGCATTCGTCAGCAGGAATACCTGAAGCCGATCTGGGGGGACCTCTATAGCCGCGATGACATGCCGATCGACGTGATCATCTCGCCGGAGCGCGAGGTCGCGCGCGCCATTGGCCGACGCCTCCAGGTGCCCGGGGCCTTCGATGTCGTTCCCATGGGCGACGGCAAGGTCCGCGTGGTCGGCGTGCGATGTGACGAGGATTGCCCGATCATCAACACGCCGATGCGCCAGCTGACCCAGCTGTTCCCCGACCTCAATATCGTGATCGTCGGTATCATTCGGGACGACAAGGGGATCGTACCCCGCTCGGACGACCAGATGCTGGCCGGCGACCATGTCTATTTCGTGTGCGATGTCGATCATCTGGGACGCGCGATGGCGTCCTTTGGGCACGAGGAAGCCGAGGGCCGCAGCGTGATCATCGCCGGCGGCGGCAATATCGGTCTGACCCTGGCCGAGGAGATCGAACTGGAGCACGCTGGCGTGCGCGCCAAGGTGATCGAGTTCAATACCGAACGCGCAAAATACGTCGCGCAGTCGTTGGATCACACCATGGTGCTAAACGGCGACGTGTTGGACCCCGAAATCCTCGAGGAAGCCAATGTCTCGCAAACCGAGACCTTCGTCGCGGTATCGAACGAGGATGAGGTCAATATCATCGGCTCGCTTCTGGCCAAGCGCGCCGGGGCCAAGCGCACTGTCGCGCTTATCAACAAACACTCCTACGGCCAGTTGATCACCACGCTCGGTATCGACGCGGTGGTAAATCCCCGGGTAATCACGGTTTCCTCCATCCTCCAACATGTCCGCCGGGGCCGCATCCGGAGTATCTATTCGGTGCGCGAGGATTTCGGCGAGGTGATCGAGGCCGAGGCTCTGGAAACCTCGCCCATGGTCGGCAAGTCGCTTCGCGAGGCCAAATTGCCGAGCGGCGTTATCATTGGCGCCATTCTGCGCGGCGAAACGGTCGTCGTTCCGCGCGGCGATACGGTGATCAACGCTCATGACCGAGTGATCCTGTTCTCGACCTACGAGGCGGTGAAACGGGTCGAGAAACTGTTCTCCGTCCGCCTTGACTTCTTCTAGAAGCCGGCATCAAAGTCCGACTTCCCGAGCGCACGAACGGAATCCCGCGCATGTCCAGAATAGCCTATGTAAACGGTCGCTACGTCCCGCATTCGGAGGCGTCTGTGCATATCGAGGATCGCGGCTATCAGTTCGCCGACGGCGTCTATGAGGTGGTCCTGGTGCATCGGGGCAAGCTGGTGGACGAGATCCCACATCTCGATCGCCTGGACCGGTCGCTCTCGGAGCTCCAGATCGATGCGCCCATGCCGCGCGCGCCGCTACGCCAGGTAATGCGCGAGATGGTCCGGCGCAACCGGATCAGTGACGGCATCGTATATATTCAAGCGACACGGGGCGTCGCCAGGCGCGATCATCCGTTTCCGAAGAACACCCGCCCGGCGCTGGTGATGACCTCTCGGCGTCTCGCCATGCCGGACCGGGCCAAGGCGGAGGAGGGGGTGGCGGCCCTGACCATCCCGGATATCCGCTGGGCGCGCTGCGATATCAAGGCGGTGGCGCTGCTTCCAAACGTCCTCGGCAAGCAACAGGCGCGCGAGGCCGGGGCCTATGAAGCCTGGCAGGTGGATGACGAGGGCTACGTGACCGAGGGCACCTCGACCAATACCTGGATCGTCACGCCGGACGGCGAATTGGTGACCAGACAGATCGGCGAGCAAATCCTGAGCGGGATCACCCGCGCCACCCTGATTGACCTCGCGGCCAAGCAAGGCGTCACCTTTGTCGAGCGGCGCTTCACGGTCGCCGAAGCGCTTGGCGCCAGGGAAGCGTTCGTCACCTCCGCGACGTCCTTTGTAACCCCCATAACCAAGATCAACGACACGGTGATTGGCAATGGCCGGGCCGGTTCCGTCGCCATGGGCATTCTCGACAGCTATCTCGACTACGCCGCCGATGCCGGAGCGTCGTAATGGGGAACAACAGTGTTCTGACCATGCCCCGCGCGGTGATCTTCGACTGGGACAGCACGCTGGCGGATAACTGGGGGGCGATCGGGCGCTCGGTCAACACGACCTTGGTCGAGTTTGGCCATGCCGAATGGAGCGAGGCGGAGATGCGCGCGCGGGTCAAGGGCTCGGCGCGCGATACCTTTCCCACGATCTACGGAGATCGCTGGGAGGAAGCGCTAGCTTTTTTCTATGCCCGCTATGAGGAGTTTTTCGCCGACGAGGTGAAACCACTGCCCGGATCGCATGATCTTTTGTGGTGTTTGAACGACAATAAGGTCGCCGTCTCGGTCGTGTCGAACAAGACCGGTCGCTATCTCCGGGCCGAGGTGACGGCGCTCGGCTGGGATCCCTTGTTCCGCAACGTGATCGGGGCGGCGGACGCGGCACGCGACAAACCCGAGCCCGACCCGGTTCATCTGGCGCTTGACGGGGTCGGCGTCGAGGCCGGTCCCGACGTCTGGTTCGTCGGCGACGCGGTGCCGGATCTTGAATGCGCGCATCGCAGTGGCTGCGTTCCGATCCTGGTTCACGGCGGCTCGATAACCGCGGAAGAGCTGGCCCAATGGCCACCGCATGCCGATTTCGAGTCCCGCGATGCGCTGCGCCAAGCCTTCCTCCATTGCGCCTCGGCTTGACCCACCTATATTCACGGGGTGATTGTCTTTCCGTCCTCGGATAGACTGAGCGATCCTCCGCAAGGCGCTTGTAAGACGCCGTACACAACAAAAGGCTCGATCAATGGCGAGTGAAAAAAATCAGAATGTGCAGGAAATCTTCCTTAACACCATTCGCAAGAACAAAACCCCCGTCACGATCTTCCTGGTAAATGGCGTCAAACTGCAGGGAATTGTCACCTGGTTCGACAATTTTTCGCTGCTTCTAAAGCGCGATGCCCATGTTCAACTGGTCTATAAGCACGCGATCTCGACGATCATGCCGGGCCAGACCATCAATCTCGGCGAAGCCGCCGGAGACGACGCTTAACGTGGCGAACCGGGGCAAGGCCGGCTCGGAACTTGATGACGAAATCAAACGCGAGGGCGTGACTCGCGCGCTGGTGCTACATCCCGACGTCACCACCCGAGAGACCAGCGATACGCCGGGCCGCGAGGCCTCCGAGCGTCTGGAGGAAGCCCTCGGGCTCGCCCAGGCGATTGATCTCGATATCGAACATTCCGAAGTGGTGCGGGTGAACAAGCCCCGCCCGGCGACCCTTTTCGGCATGGGCGTGGTCGAGCGGTTCGAGCAGTTCATCGAGGCCATGGAGATTGAGGTCGCGATCATCGACCGACCGCTCTCGCCAATCCAGCAGCGCAATCTGGAGCGCGCCTGGCATTGCAAGGTGATCGACCGTACCGCCCTGATCCTGGAGATTTTCGGCGCGCGGGCCCGCACCCATGAAGGCCGATTGCAGGTCGAACTTGCCGCCCAAACCTTTCAGCGTAGCCGGCTGGTGCGCTCCTGGACCCATTTGGAGCGACAACGCGGCGGCGCGGGCTTCCTTGGTGGCCCGGGTGAAAGCCAGATCGAGCTTGATCGCCGGCAAATCGACGAGCGGATCATCCAGTTGAAGCGGGATCTCGACCGGGTGGTGAAAACCCGCTCCCTGCATCGCGCGGCGCGCAAGCGCACGCCCTATCCCATCGTCGCATTCGTCGGCTATACCAATGCCGGGAAATCAACGCTTTTCAACCGGTTGACGGAATCCCAGGTATTCGCCCAGGACATGCTCTTCGCGACCCTGGACCCGACCATGCGGCGGCTCACCCTGGCGTCGGGGCGCGAGATCATCCTGTCCGATACCGTTGGTTTCATCTCGGACCTGCCGACCCATCTGGTGGCCGCCTTCCGCGCGACCCTGGAAGAGGTGTTGGAGGCCGACATCATCGTGCATGTCCGCGATATCAGCCATCCCGAGACCGAGCACCAGAAACAAGACGTCGAGGCGGTGCTAGACGATCTCGGTGTTCTGGAGCGCATGCGTAGCGGCAAGTCCTTGGAAGTGTTGAACAAGATCGACCTGATGGCGCCTGAGGACCTGGATGCCCTGAGGCGCCAGGCCGATGACTATCAGATCGCGATCTCGGCGGTAACTGGCGCCGGCTGCGCGGCGTTCGTGGAGCGCGTCGAGGAGATGCTCGGCGCCGGTGACCTCACCCTGCGCTATGACATCGACCCTGGCGACGGCGCGGCGATTGCCTGGCTGCACCAGCACGGCAAGGTGCTGGACCAGGCTTATGAGGACGATCGGTTGACGGTTTCGGTGATCCTTGCCCCCGACGACGCGAACCGCTTCAACGATCGGTTCAGCCAGACGGGTAGGGTGGCCAGCTAACCGTCACCGAGATTCCGCGAGATCAGCTTCGAACCTGGCGCGCTAGTTTCATGCGCGCCCGCATGGCCTTGGTCGCGCCTCGGGTGCCGTCGTGAAAATTCCCGGTCATCCGGTCCAGCGGCACTTCGGAATTGCCGTAATTGCACTCAAAAAACTTGTGGTGCAGCTGATGGAAGAAGTCTCCCAGTCTTGGATACTTGCCGCCGGCGACGGAGATCGCCTCGAACCCGCAATGGGTCGCCGCCGGTCCCAGGGCATACCAGGTGATGTGAAAAACGATATGCAGCGGATGCGACGGCAGCACCAGATGGATCACCACGACACTCAGGTAGATCGCGGTCTCAACCGGATGCATCGACATGCCAGACCACGGGCCGACATGGATGCTCCGGTGATGCACCGAATGGACTTTGCCATATAGCCACTTTGAGTGCGGGAACCGGTGAACCGTGAAGAAATGCGCGCTGTCCCAGAACGGGATCAGCACGAAAACGCGATGAACCAGATCGGTCCCGCGTCCCAGTCGTGACCGGGGATCATCCCCTGCGAGAGCATCCACAACAGCCCGCATTCGTACGCCGTCCAGATTGGAACGCCCCAGGCCAAGGTCCAGAACATATTGTCCCAGACTTGATCGCCAAAGGTAAATTTAGCGTGCGTTTCCATGGTGTTGACGCTAAAGCGCAGGAACGCGCCCTGTTTGCCATAGCGATAAAAAATAGAGATGCAACCCGCCGGCCCAGCACAACATGAGGACCATGTTGATAAGCAAAATTTCCAACATCCAAATGCCGGGGCCCGCCGCGATCTCGGCCAAGGTGGGAAATATGGTCAACCAAATCGCGGTGATCAGCAGAAAAAACAAACCTCGGACGTAGAGCCCGAACCAGGACAGGAAGATGCCTTTCAAA